>JAFZFY010000190.1 GCA_017555665.1 Pseudomonadota bacterium
AGGGATGCGATTGTAGAGGAAAGCTCGATATCGCGCGCGCTGATCGTCTCGTTGGCAGTTGCGAGTTCAGAGATGCGTGTGTCGAGATAAGCATGGACAGAGGCGAGTTCAGTGTCACGCGCGCTGATCGTCTCATTCGCAGTTGCAAGTTCGATGTCGCGTGTTGCTATGGTTTCGTTCGCCGTTGCAAGCTCCGAAGTACGCGCATCGAGGTCAGCGCGGACAGAGGCGAGTTCAGTGTCACGCGCGCTGATCGTCTCATTCGCAGTCGCGAGTTGTGTCTCACATTCTTCTAATTCAAGCGCTTTTGAAGCAATCAGTTCATTCGCACGTTCCATGAGCGAATCGCGACTTTGAATTTCATTTTGCGCATTTTCGAGCTCGTATTCACGTCTTGAAAGCGTTTTTTTAATGCTCTCCAGTTCCTTTGTTTGCTCAATGAGTTGATTTTTAAGTTCCTTAAGAGATTTTTGGACTGCCTCATAATCAAGGCGTAAGGCTAACATGGCTTGAGAAGAATAATTTTGTTCAACTGTGCTCTGCGATACAGGAAAATCGATTTTAGATCTCAGGCTCTGAAGTTCTTTTTGAGCTTCTTCCAATGCAGCGTGAAGTGATTCAAGTTCTGAATCACGCAGTGCCAGGTCAGAACGCAGCACTTCAATATCAGTCTGATTCGCTTCAAGTTCGGCACGAGCAGATGAGAGGTCACTCTGACACTGTTCAAGTTCATCTTGAAGCAATTGGATATTTGCCTGACGTTCTTCAAGTTCATCTTGAAGCGCCTGGATATCGACCTTCTGTGTATCGACCTCAGATAACGAAGTATCTGATATTGTAAGATCGGAGATGGCATCGTTTTGGTTACTTGGCGATGCCATGCCCTTTTTTGAAGATCTGGCACGAGACACAGGACTGACTAACGTTTCAGGTGCAGCCACGTCCTGAGCATTGTATTCGACGAGCTCTAGCTTCAGATTAGCAAGCTCTCCCGAACGCTTGAGTTCAGCAATACGCCGTTTAGCCCCTTCGATTGAAAATTGTGCTTCTCGGACCAGGTAACGAATGACCGCCAGCGTTTCAAGATCGCTGCGCGTATAAAGCTTTCGATTTGTTCCAGTCGTTTCAGGACGGATATCCGGAAAATGTGATTCCCAATACCGAATCACGTGTGGTTCAAGACCCAAAAATTTGGATAATTCACCGATCTTGTAATAGGATTTCCGATCGACCGTGACTGCCATTACATCACCTCTGGTGTGTTTGCATCCATGCGGATGGCAAAGTCATGTGTAAAACGCCTTCCTGGCTCTATTTCGTATTGTCTGATCGCTTCCACAGAGAAGCGGTCTATTTTCGTTTAATTATGCCTTAAAATTCAAGCAAAACTTTAACGATCGAGACCTCTTTTTTGTCTGTTTTGCTCGTAAGGTTTTGTTATTCAGCCGGGTGTCTGAACAACGGCTACTGGTTTTTGCGCATTCTGGTCGACGAGGGGGTAGCGGCGTATGCGCGCAGCCAGAGACGTGTCGCGACACGTCCCTGGCGAGCACATAGCCGCGAAGGGGGATTCTTCCCCCTGCCCCAAAATGTGTCAGAATGAATGATTTGTTCAGGGCCGCCGAACACAAAACTGAGCAAAAAAAAACGGCCAGGCATATTGCCCAGCCGCTCAAATAAAGCGATCAGCGTCTGTTTGTTGAATTAAAAAGCTCGTCTTCAAGACGCTTGATATCCATTTCAAGATAAGCATCTTTCTTCGTGAGCTCTTCCTTGATCTTCGTCACGGCATGGATCACTGTCGTGTGATCGCGCTCAAAAATGCGTTCAAGGTCGGGATAAGACAGGGATGTATGCGACCTGGCGAGATACATGGCAATCTGCCGTGGATGCGCGATAGGCTTGGCACGTGTCTTAGACATCATCTGCTCATGCGTGATGCCGAAATAGCGGCAGACGCATTCAATGATCATATTGGCATCGACGAGAACGGTCCGCGTCTGATAAAACGGCTCGATCACGCGTTGCGCCAGCGCCATGCTGATCTCGTGATTGTTCGCAGCCATCTTGATGCGCTTGATGCAGCCTTCCAGTTCACGGATATTGGAATTCACTTTGGATGCGATATATTGAGCGATATCGTCAGGGATAAAGAAGCGTTCGGCACGTGATTTCTTGCGGATGATTTCGAGGCGTGTCTCAAATTCAGGCAGCTGAATATCGACCATCAGCCCTTGCATAAAACGAGACTGCAGACGATCCGAGAGATCTTTGATTTCTTTTGGCGGCCGGTCGCTTGTCAGAACAATCTGCTTGTTGTTCTGAGTCATTTCATTGAAAACATTGAAAAACTCGTTCTGAGTTTCGACTCTTTTCTCGATGAACTGGATATCGTCCAGAAGAAGCACATCACAATTCTGACGAACTTTGATCCGGAATTCAGGCATTTTACCTTTCTGCAGGGCATCCCGATATTCGTTCGTGAACTCTTCGCTGGTCATATACCGAACGCGGAGATTGCTCGTCTGGAGGATCTCGTTGCCGATTGCATGCATGAGGTGAGTTTTGCCAAGTCCGACGCCGCCATAAATGAAAAGAGGGTTATAAGCACCGCCAGGATTAGATGCGACTGCTTTTGCGGCACAATAGGCCATTTCATTTGAACCGCCCTTGATAAAGCTGTCAAACGTGTAATTCGTGTTAAGATGGCTTTCTTCGCGAAGCCTGACCGCAGCAGCAGTATCAAACGAAGCATACGTCGAGCTGATTCTGAATGCAGCCTTGGAATCATCCGGTGTGGAAACATCCGTGACGCGGTTCAAACCCATCAATGGCAGGCAGCCGGGTGTCTGCTTTTTCTGCTCTTCGGCGTTTTCGCCTTCGAGAGACAGATCCAGCACAACTTCTGATGTGATGCCTTCATCCTTGAGGACATCATGCATGATGTTACAGAGCCTGTCATAAAAACTGCTCTCAACCATGTTAAGCGTGGCGCGATCTGGCAAGCACACGACCCATTCATTTTCAGTCATGGATCGGCATGACATATTTTCGAGATACAACTCGTAATACTGGTCATTGACCTGATTTTTGACACGCGCCTTGAACTTAGCCCAGATTTCTTTGTTCATACCGTCAAATTCTTGAAAAAACAGAATCCCCTTGCGAGGAACTTTGAGATCAGTCGCCTTCCTGGTCTGATCTCCAGACGAATCGAGTATTCATACTCTACACTACCATGCCTGTCGGAATCATCCTCAAGGCAAACGGCACATTAAGGGAGACCCGTCAACCCGTCAACTATTTTACCCTTAGACCCCCTTTGTGAACCCGCAAGTCAAGATTTCATGCGCCTCAGAGCGCTATTCGCGATTCCCTTTGAATATTCTGCTTAAAATTTACAATATTCTGAATTTTATTAAATTATATGCATTTTTTATAAGTTTAATCGTTATCAGAATAATAACATTCATATAACAAGATGGTATCATAAATTTTATTCTATTACACGCCGTTTACATGAAAATTTGTAACCTAAACAATGCGATTATGGAGTTTCATACAAGTTTACGCTGAGTCATTAGCATAATATTCGTAAATTAATAGAAATACATGTTTAAAATTTAATAATAGCCGTGAAGTCATTGACGCTGAGTTATCCACATATTCTGTGGATAATCATGTGCATTTGTGTGTAAAAACCTGCATCTGTCTAATCTTCATAAAATACTTAAAACTTAGTATTTTATACCCAATATGTTTATAAATAGCGAATTTAATTCACACTATACACGAAATGCAGATCACTAAAGCATCTAAGATGTTTCGGTTTATCCACACACGCTGTGGATAAACCAGTGAGTAGGTGTGAATACATGTGGGTTAAAATTTAATTTGTTATAGTGGCTAAAAAATCAAACAATCATCATGGATTCTAAAAATATACGAATAATATTCATATACTGGATAACGTCGGGGATAAGATTGTGGGTATTTTGTGAATTCCATGTTGAAAAAGATGTGGATAACTTTCACGAAAATCACAAGCCTGGATTTGTCCACAGACATCCACAATGCGATGCACAGGATAATCACAGGCAACAACGCGACAAATCCCGTATTGATGGGGAATTTCGAAGTTATGCAGATATCAACAGCCCCTACTACGACCACGAGTATTAATTAATAATCTTTATGATCAAATAGTCGTAATAGTTGCCGAGCTGCCGATGAAAACAAACTGCCGATAAAGGCATAGATAAAGCCGGAAATTGACACGTACTCGGGCACCTTGAAAGCGCTGAAACAACGGCGGCGGTAGTTGCGGTCTGCTGGACACGTACTCAGGCATCTTAAAAAAAGCGCCAAACGTACAGCTCGGCATAAGCGCTTAATGCGCAACCAAGGGGGCAAGAACATCCCCATCCTGATAGCACTTTGAAAATGCCGAGCATACAGCCCAGCATATGATTGCTGTATCTGCCATTGAAAATAGAGCCCAAAAAAAAGCATCGGTTAATCCGATGCTTTGAATCCTGAATGACTACGATCTTAGGATGCGCGTGACACACGGCGCATTGAGAGCGCCGTGAGTGCTTGATAACGTTTACGCGTCTTTGGGGTTACTTTCAGGTTCAGATGCGTCTGATGGCGCCTGGATGCTGTCATCCTTGTCGGTTTTGGATGTTTCGGAGGCATCAGCAGATTGATCTTTGTCGTGATCAGCTTTGTCGTGATCAGCCTTGTCGTCTGCTCCTTTGTCTGTTTTGTCTGTTTCAGGCTTGCCTGCTTCGTTTTTGCTGCTTTTGTCCGTATCTTTGTCGTCAATTTCTTCGGCAGAGCCATCTTCCATGTACCGATGCCGATGCTTTCCTGAGCCGTATTTCAGATTGAAATAGATGGTGTTGAGCATGCCGTACAGAACGAAATAGCAGACGAGGAAGAAGAAAGCGACGGCGGGATGCCAGATGAAGCAACATGCGATGAACATGCTGATGCCGATCACCATGTAGGCGTAATCGCCTTTCGTCTTCTTGCCTTTGAGCGTCTTATACTTGACGGTCGATACCATGAGCAGGCCGACAGCGATGACGATAAAGGCGAGTGTATTGAGTTCAAAAGCGGTGGAAAGCTGGAAATTCGTATGTATCGCAGCGATAACGATCGCCGTGATACAGGCGGCACCGCCGGGAGCAGGGATGCCCTTGAAGTATGTCTGCACGCCCTCTTCAGGAGCTTCGATATTGAAACGCGCCAGCCTGAGAAGCGCGCCGGCGGCAAATATAAAGCTTGCAATCAGGCCGAATACACCGGCATTGTGAAGTGCAAATCCATATATAAGGATGGCTGGTGCAAAGCCGAAGCTGACGCCGTCTGCCAGACTGTCGAGTTCCATGCCGAACTTGGTCGATGTATGCGTAAGCCTTGCGACTTTTCCGTCAAAAGTGTCAAAAATGATGCTGCCGATGACTGATAGTGCGCCATACATGAGGTACTGCATCTGTGCTTCACCGACGAGGCTCTGCGATTTGAAGACGAAGGCGATGGACAAAAAGGCGCAGAAGACGGAGCCCAGCGTGACGAGGCTCGGCAGCGCAAATTTGGCTTTCTTAATTTTTCTGATCTTGATTCTCTTGATCCTTGGCATTTGGAACCTCCTTTTTAAGGGTCCAGCGCGACGTGTCGCGCGATTCGATTTTCTGCATGGTCCGGTCGAAGACATCATCAAGCGAGATGTGGTAGGCATTTGCAAAGCAGATGAGAACGAACAGCAGGTCGCCGAGTTCCTCCTCTATGCCGTGCGAAGTCTCGCCGGGTTTTGGTTTTTTGACGCCTGTTTCATGGCTGACGGCTCTGGCAAGTTCTCCAAGTTCCTCCACAAGCCTTGCGATCTGCACGAGGGGGGGAAAGTAACCTTCTTCGAATTTGGAGATCCATGCGTGAACACGGTCTTGAGCATTTTGTAACATATGATCCTTTCAAAAAGGGTACGATCAAGCCATTTTGAACAGCTGTCATGCAGCGTCCATTAAACGGCTGTCATGCGGCATCATTCGATGCGAATAAGCATCGGCTGAAAACATGGCCGCATATCCATGAAACTATAAATATCAAAAAACTGGAAATTTTACACAAAATAAGGTATAAGATAAGGGCTGGTTTGGGTCTCATCAGGATAAAGATGACCCGCATCAGGCAAACTAAAATATATGCACCCGTAAGCTCGGGAATAAAAAACCAGCGATTACCGTTGGGCATCTTGGAGGCAACTAATGCATTCACCTTCAATTAGTCAAGGAGAAAAAAAGAATGCCTGAAATGAATAGCAATATCCCAGAATCGACAGACAGAGTTCTCAAATGGCAGATCGGCGAACGCGTTGTTTATCCCAGTCATGGTGTTGGTGAAATCGTGGCGATCGAATCGAATGATCTTTTTGGACCCGGTGCAAAAGTGTATGTTCTTGAGCTGATTCAGTCTCCGCGTCGCGTGACGATCGCTACAGAAAAGGCCGAAAAAGGCGCGCTCAGGCCGATCGTCTCGCCGGAAGAAGCGTCAAAAATCATCGCTTCGCTCAAAGAACCGCCGCCCGCTTCCAAATCCGTGCCCTGGACGAAACGGCAGCGGATCCTCAATGACAAGCTCGCCAGCTGCAGCCTTCAGGATGTCGCTGATGTCGTCCGCGAACTCTATCACCTCAAAAATGTCAAGGATCTGAGCTTCAGCCAGCGCCGTCTTTTTGATACAGGCATCAGCCTGATTGTTCAGGAACTTTCAATCTCCCTTAAACGTCCCGATAAGGAGATTGAAGACGAAATCCGCGCCATGTTCGCATGATTTCCATGATCCCAGGCTGATTTTCCGATTGGCCTGGGATTTTTATTTGGCAGGAAAGCGCTTCCCTGCGCATCTATGCGCAGCGCTCAGGTCTCTATAGAGCAAAAACGCTTGTGCAGCCCGCGATCGCCTGCCCGTTGTTGCCTGTCCCGTAATGCTCGCCATACTTCAGAAAAGTCTAAGGGCTGAATCGTGACCGATTGCCGGCAATGTGAGACAATTGTTTCTTGACCTGAGATCTGAAATGTTATATAGGCGCGCCCGTTTTGTGTCCTGTGGGCACATGACAATATTACGCTGTGAGCTGTTTGCCCGGCGGAATACCGGATACAATACAGTTCTGGATGATCCGGCCGTTCAAGTGAGCGGCTGATGTTGCGGCAGGTGCCGCAGAAGGTTTGTGACGCACGATATTGTGCATTTGTGACTAAAGAAAAAGGAGAGGCTCCAAATGAGTCGTTACACTGGTCCACGCGTTAAAATTCTTCGTCGTTTTGGTGTTGCCCTTCCCGGCCTGACCCGCAAGACGGTTGCCGAAGGCGCCAATCCTCCGGGTGAACACGGTGCCAATCACCGCCGCAAGGTGAGCGAATACCGCGAACATCTCGATGAGAAACAGAAAGTTCGTTTGAACTATGGCCTGAGCGAACGTCAGTTCGTCAATTACATGAAAGCCGCCATCGGCAGCAAGCTCGACACCGGTCTCCGTCTGATCCAGCTGCTCGAAGGTCGTCTTGACAATGTCGTTTTCCGTGCCGGTTTTGCCCCCACGATCCCCGCTGCTCGCCAGGTCGTCAACCATGGACATATCCTTGTCAATGGCCGCAAAGTCGATATCCCCAGCTTCCAGGTCCGTCCCGGTGACGTGATCTCCCTCCGTGAACGCAGCAAGAAAATCGCCGCGATCCAGGATTCGTTTGCAACGCCGTCGCTTGCCCGTCCGAGCTATCTCGAAGTCGATACCGAGAAGCAGACGGCCAAGATGATCAACACGCCGGCTCGCGAAGATGTCCCCATCACGGATCTTCACGACAACCTCATCATCGAGTACTACAGCCGCCGCGTCTAGTATTTTTGGTCTTATGCGCCCCGTTTACGGGGCGTGTCATCGGGCGCATGTCTTTCGGCATGCGTTTTTTTTTATACTCCGTCGATTCGAGCCTTTCCGTGGCTCAGGAAATAAGAAATGGCCGTATTAAAAGCAGCAATACCCAAGGGCACGCGCGATTTTCTGCCGCAGCAGATGCGCCAGCGCCACCGCGTGATGGATGTCATACGCAAAGTCTATGAGCGCCACGGGTTTTCCCCGATAGAAACGCCCGCCATCGAGAATATCGAGACCCTGATGGGCAAATATGGCGAAGAAGGCGACCAGCTTCTGTTCAAGATATTGATGCGCGGCGCGAAAGCGGCTTCCGGCATGTGCGATCTCGGCCTTCGCTATGATCTGACCGTGCCGCTGTCACGGTTCGTGGCGATGCATCAGAACGATATCGGCCGCATTTTCAAGCGGTATCAGATTCAGCCCGTGTACCGTGCCGACCGTCCGGGTCACGGCCGTTTCCGAGAGTTTTATCAGTGCGACATCGATATGATCGGCGCGAGCGCGCCGCTTCCGGAGATTGCGCTGCTTCAGGCAGTCGGCGATGTCTTCGCGGAGCTGAAGTTTGACGGCATCTGCATTCATATCAATGACAGGCGCATCCTGCGCGCGATGATCGAGGTATGCGGCATCAGCATCGAGCAGGAGACGACCGCGATCACCGCGATCGACAAGCTGGACAAGATCGGCCGCGAAGGCGTTGAAAAAGAGCTGACCGAACGCGGCATCGCCGCCGGGAGCGCCGCGATGCTGCTCGACATGATCGCTGCCAAGCCTTCGAATGACGAGACACTCGCGAGCCTGGAGTCGCTCTTTGCCGAAAAGCCGGAAGCGCTCCAGGCGGTATCCGAACTGCGCGTGATCGTCGATGCGGCGCAGCATTTCGCAAGCGCGCCCGCGATCCGTGTCAGCCCGGAACTCGCGCGAGGGCTCAACTATTATACCGGCGCGATATTCGAGATTCAGGCGGAAGGCCTGGGGTCGAGCATCGCGGGCGGCGGGCGTTACGATCACCTGATCGGCATGTTCTCCGGTCGTGATATCCCCGCTGTCGGCATCAGCCTGGGTTTCGAGCGCATCTGCGTGATCATGCAGGAACGCGGCATGTTTGACGATGTCAGCTGCGATGTCGATGTCGTCGTGGCACCCGCTGTTGCCGGCGCGCTGCACGCGGCAACGTCATTTTCCGATCGCGTCCGCGCGCTCGGATTCTCTTGCGAGCTCTATCCGGGTTTCGACAAACTCGCCAAGCAGTTCAAGTACGCCAATGAACGCCATGCGCGCTATGTCGCGGTGTTCGGAGAGGACGAGCTGGGCGCAGGCGCCGTGACCCTCAAGGATATGGCCATCGGCGAGCAGAAAACAGGCGCGGTGGAAAGCCTCAGGGCGGAAGACGGAAGGCTCGTGGTCGGATGATGCGGATGATCTGCGCGGCGTATCGACAGATAGCCGCGCACCGAAGGCGTATTGCGATGAAATCGCAATAGCCTTCGACACATGAAAATTAAAATACTTGTAATTTTATGTGTGCAATTTATATTGTGCCGCCCTGATTTTGCCTGTCGGCAGGGTATACCCTCAATTTCTCAATTTTGGAGAAGCTCAATATGCTTCAGGACTTAAGAGATCAGAAGAATTCGTGGCTGATCGTTCTTCTGTTTGGCATCATTATCATCGTGTTCGTGTTCATGTTCGGCCTCCCGAGCATGGATTCATCGTGCAAGTCGAACTCGCAGGTCGAGCTTGCGACAGTCGGTTCGCATGATATCGGCTATGAGATGCTTCGCACGATGATCTATCGCTATTACGATGACAATATCCTGAGTTCGCCCCAGTATCCGGCATTTGCCGAGCAGCTCGTCAAGAATATCGCCCTCATTTATCTGCTTGCCGATGAGGCGCGTGAGGCGGGCCTGCGCGTGAGCGACGCGGATCTCCAGGACTATATCACGAACTGGGAATCGGGTAACTCGGATGTCATCCAGCAGCGTTTTCTCAATAACCAGAACAAGTTCTCGTCGAAGAATTACGAGAACGCGCTCAGCCGTCTCTCGATATCGAAACGCGATTACGAGAATTTCAAGCGCGAGGAGCTTCTGGCGCGCCGTTACCTGACGCTTCTGGCATCGTCGATCAGCGTGTCGGAGGAATCGCTCTGGCAGCAGTACGCGGCTGATAACGATGCGGCGACGATCGAGATCGTCCGCCTGACGGCTGCGGAAGTCGGCATGACGTTCAAGCCGCTCACGGATGAAGAACTCGCCGGTTTCGAGGTCAGCAACATGGCCGATATCGACAAGTATTATAACGAGCATCTTGGCGATTACACGACGCCTGCCAAGGCAAAGCTCCAGCAGGTCACGATCCAGAAAAGCCTGACGAACGTGAAGAATCCTGGCGAGAAGACGATCACGACGTATCTCTCTGCCGAGCGTTTCGCGATCGCGCGGGCGAAGATCGTCGACGACAAGCTCGATTTCGATCAGGCGTTTGTCGATTACGACGAGTCGGATAACAAGGATGCGAAAGGCATGACCGCGCTCCTGAGCATCGAGATCATGGCGGATGAGATCCGCGACGCGCTCGAAGGCAAGAAGGCCGGCGACATCATCACGGCGGAACTCGCCGACCGATATGTGATCGCCAGAGTCGTCGAGCAGACGGACAAGATCGTGACGCCGCTCAACGAAGTCAAGCGCGATATCGCCGCCAAGGTCATGAACGACAAGCGGATCAGCGCGCGCATCGACGAGGCCGCGAACACCATCCTGACGCTTGCAAAGAACGGCCAGACGCTGGCAGATGCGCTCAACGCGAGCCTTTATGCGAACGTGCTGGAAGAAGCGCCTGTTGCCGCGCCTGCACCCGAAGCGCCTGCGGATGGCACGGCCGATGGCACGCCTGCTGACACGACGGACGGAACGCCCGCGCCTGCAGCTGTCGAAGCGCCTGCGCCTGTCGCGGCCGATCAGGTCATCGTTTCCGGTGCTGACCGCATCCAGGTCAAGACGCTCAGCGACATCGCGACAAATACAGGCTTCATCATGGGGCTCGGCATCAATGACGACCTGGCGCGTGATATCCGCGGCGCGTCCGAGAACACGGTGCTTCCGAAGGTCTATCCTGTCGGTCAGGACATGGTCATCGCGCGCGTCGTCTCGAAGAAAGGCGCCGACCGTGCGGCATTCGCGGCAGAGCTTCCCACGCTCCGCGAGACAGCGATCGCGTCCAAGACGCTCCAGCTCATCGGCGATCCCGACGAGATCCTGGGCATGGGCGGCAGGTACGGTTTCTGGATCGAGCAGAAGCTGAATGCCGCGCTGGTGTCCAAGAAGCTCACGATCAACGAGGATTATTTCGCAAGAGAGCGCAATCGCCGCGAGAAAGCGGCCAGGGAACGCGCCGAAGGCAAATAGGTTTAAAAAAACGCTGACATTGTCAGCGTTTTTTTTTAGTCATATCCCGTTTCCGCCGCCTATGCCCTTGCGGGCATACGGCTGCGGCGCGCGTCTATTGCCTTGCGGCAATACGCCGCGCGATCTTTCTGTCTGTTCCGGGGATATGGCTATGGCTAAAATACATGTGCTTTCGCAGGCGCTTTCCAATCAGATCTCGGCTGGCGAGGTTCTCGAAAGGGCATCGAGCGCCGTGAAGGAGCTCGTTGAAAATTCATTGGATGCGGGCGCGACGGCGATCGAGATAGAGATCGATGACGGCGGCAGGAAGCGGCTGCTTGTCTGCGACAATGGCTGCGGCATGACGCAGGAGGATGTGCAGCTCTCGATCCTTCGCCACGCGACATCCAAGATCGAGAAGACGGAAGATCTCGCTGCGATATCGACGATGGGTTTTCGCGGGGAGGCGCTGGCATCGATGGCGGCCGTGTCACGGATGACGATCACGACGCAGCGGCCGGGCGACGAGATGGGGACGCTTCTTCGCGTGGAAGGGACGGAAGTCGTCGAATGCCGCGAGACGGCTGCGCCTGCCGGCACCCAGATCGTCCTGGAGGATTTGTTTTTCAACACGCCTGCGCGCCTCAAATTCCTCAAGACGGCGGCGACGGAGATCCGCCGTGTGTACGAGGTCGTGGAGCAGTTCGGGCTGGCATGCCCCGAAGTGAGCTGGAAGCTCACGGTGGACGGGCGCGTCAAGTGCGACTGGCCGAGCCACCGGACGCTGCGCGAGCGCGCCCTGGCGATCTTCGGGCGTTCCCTGTACGACAACCTGTTCCCGATCGTGCGCACGACGTACCAGGACATCACGGTGGACGGGCTTTTCGGCTCGCCGGAATACCTGCAGTCGACTGCGGGCAGGATCTATACGTATGTGAATCGGCGCGTCGTGAAAGACCGGATGGTCAATATGTCGATCAGCCGTGCGTATCGAGAGTTCCTCCACGGCAAGCAGCCGTGCGTCGTGCTGTTCCTGACGCTTCCGCTCAGCCTAGTAGATGTGAACGTGCACCCGACGAAGAGCGAGGTCCGTTTCAGGGAGCAGGATGTCGTGTTCCACGCGGTGTATCGCGCGCTTCGGCAGTCCCTGGAGCAGACCCCGTGGATCCGCAGCATCGACGGCGCGGCGCGTCAGTCCGTGCCGCCGAAATTTTTTGAGATGCTTCCGGATGCGGCATTCCGCACGCCTGAAGATAACCTGTGCCGTGACTTCGGCCTCGTGCCGCATTATCCCGGCGCGGAGACGGGCGGCAGCGCGGCTCTGGATGCGGATCTGGCGGAGATGCCGTCGCCGGACACGGCTGGATCCGCCGCGCGTGATGCGCGCGTGGCGCGCGAACTGAGCGTTTTCGATGCGGATATCCCGAAGCCCTCTGCCTGCGCCTCTTCCGGCAGCCCCTCTGCCTGCGCCTCTTCCGGCAGCCCCTCTGCCTGTGCCGCGCCTGCGCGCGAATCCGGCGATGACATCGAAGAACCGGCATGGAGGCTCCAGCCCGTGACGCCGCGCCCCGATCCGCCGCAGCAGCGCGAGCTTCCGCTGGAAGGCCAGACGGCCGCGAAGGGCTATTTCTCCAGCCTGAAATATATCGGCCAGCATGCGCTGACTTATCTGATCTGTGCCGACGGCGATGCGCTCGTGATCATCGACCAGCATGCGGCGCATGAGCGCATCAATTACGAGCGTCTTCGGGAAGTGTGCGAGAATATCCTGCCGTCGTCATCGCAGATGCTCCTGTTCCCGATTTTGCTGCAGCTCGACACGCGATTGTCCGATGTGCTTGAGGAATATGCCGGTTTTTTTGAAAAGCTCGGCTTTCAGTTCGACGCGCTCGGCAGCAATTCACATGCGATCCGCGCGGTGCCGGACTGCCTGAACGGGTACGATTACACGGCGCTTCTCCGCGCGGCGCTGACCGAGCTGGCGGATAACGGGCGTTCCGGGCAGTTCGAGGCCATCCGGGACAATATTATCGCGACGATGGCGTGCCACAGCTCGATCCGTTCGGGCCAGAAGATGTCCCCCGACGAGGTCCGCGAGCTTCTCAGGCAGATGGACGAGACGGCATTCCGCTCGAACTGCCCGCATGGCCGGCCAGTCCATTTCGTGTGCACGGCATCGGAGCTTGCGAAGCGGTTCCTCCGGATCGGCTATAACGGGCTTGGAGGCGTTTGAAACAGGCGTGCGCCGGCGTCTGCCGGCATAAAAGAATAAAAGTTGGGAATTTTTGGACAAATAAGAATTACAATCGTGGAGTGATGTGTTAGGATAAAAGATGTAGAGTGTTATAGCTTTGCTTTTGAACGCAGATCATGGAGGAGAGAGCGGAGCTAAGGATGATCGTTTGTGATCTGTTTTTGTTGACGGACCCGATGGGCAGCTAAGGAGAGATGGCATGTCAGAGTGTGATTACGATGAGCTTTCGGTGTGGCAGGACGTTCTAGATGAAGTCATGAATGGTCATGTAGACGGCTTGGTCTGTCCATTTTGCGAGAAGAAAGCGATAGAAGTGGATACAGAAGGGGCCTCGATCAGCATCAAGTGTACGGAATGCGGCCGGTGGATAGAGGGTCAGAACGCGTTCTGAGAAATGGGGGCAGAAATCAATGATAAACAGTAAGATCATAGGAAGCGGATTTTCGTTTCCAATGCAGATTGATGCTCTTGGCGGAACGGAGCTGAGTTCGGACAACGACAACATTCGCCAGAACATGATGCTGATATTGGGCACGGCTCCGGGAGAGCGTATGTGTCGTCCGACATTCGGATGCGCGATACACGATATATTGTTTGAGCCGAACACGCTCGTGACGGCGGCGAAGATCGAGTACGAGGTCAAGAAATCGCTTCTGGAATTCGAGCCTCGCGTATCAGATCTTGAAGTACATGCAGCGCCTGACGACAGCGAGCTGAGCCGCATGAATGTGACGATTTCATACACGATTCGCAAGACGAACACGAAGGCGAATCTCGTTTATCCGTTTTATCTTCGCAAAGAGGGAGAAGTATGATTCCATTACCGAAACTGGACGACCGCAAGTGGGAAGATCTCGTCCGCGAGGCTGTAGAGCTGATACCAAAATACTGCCCGGAATGGACAAACCACAACGCGGCAGACCCTGGTATAACGCTGTTAGAACTCTTTGCATGGCTGATCGAAGTTCTCCTTTATCGTTTGAACCGTGTCGGCGATAAGAACTATCTGGCATTTCTGAACCTGATGGGGATTGATCTTCAGCCGCCGCAGCCATCGCGTGTGCAGCTGACGTTCAGCCTTGTATCGGGCGCGCGCAACTATCAGGTGGTTCCTGCGGGCACGAGCGTGGCGACGAATTACAAGAACGACGAGCCGCCTGTCGTGTTCGAGACGCTTCGTGACCTTGTTGTGCTCCCGACATCGATCGTGCGTTGCTTTGGTCAGTTTCACGATATTTATGCGGACAATACGCCGTATATTTACGGCCGCCCCGGGCAGTCGTTTGAAGTCTTCATGGGCTGCCAGCGCATCGAGCGTTATCTTTACTTCATGGACAGCCGTCTGGAGGTGCTCAGCGAGGAAGCGCTTCTGATCATCGGCGCGGAGACGCCGAACAGCCCTGACAGCGATTTCCCGACGCTGTGTGAATGGGAATACTGGAACGGGCACCGCTGGCGCGAGCTTGAAGCGTCGACGCAGGAGCTTCCGATCGGCTGGGTGGCGTTCAAGGGCGTTGACGGCATGGAAGAGACGACAGTCAACGATGTCAAGGGTCTTTGGATCCGCGCGCGTCTCGTGAATGTTCCTCAGAATCAGGACATGACGAGCCTTGAACGTCTCAAGATGCGCATCGAGATCCTGGGCGAGGGCATCCTTCCGGACAGCGCGATCACGCAGACGCCTGCGGATGATTTTGTGCCCGCAGACCTTTCAAAGAATTTCTTCCCGTTCCACAAAGAGCCGGCCGTGGACAGCGCGTTCTATATCGGCAACGACGAGCTTTTCGGCCATGAAAATGCGCGTATCCGCATCGATTTCGAGCTTGCGGACGGCATCGCGGTGTCAGGCATGAATCCCTCGACGGATCTCCAGGTCGTCTGGGAATATTATGACGGTCGCCAGTGGCAGAAGATCGGCATCGTCACCCCGAAGGGTGTCGAGGATTCGCTCAAGGGCATCGAGTTTGACGATTCGACATACTGCTTCACGCGTAACGGGACGGTGAGCTTCACGGTGCCGGAGGATATGTCGAAAGTGGAAGTGTCCGACCAGGAAGCGTATTACGTCCGCGCGCGCATCCTCAAGGGCGATTACGGCGTTCCGGGCATGTACATGCTCGATGGCGACAAGTGGGCATGGTTTGACGAGCGTCCGCTTCGGCCGCCTCAAATGAAATCAGTCCGCCTGAAATACGAGGAAGCGAGCCAGACGCCGCAGCTGGTCCTGACATATAACGATTTCCGGTATGAGGATGTGACGGCGCCGCTTTCGGAAGACCTCTCGACGACGCAGGTGTTCGAGCCGATTCCTGACGAGAATCCGTCGATGTATTTCGGCATGAACGGCCCGTTCCCGAATGAGCGCGTCCAGGTGTATGTCCACGTCCTGACAAAGACGAGCGCGACGCTTGAGCGCAGCCGCGAGGACGCGAAATTCCTGCGCAACTACTATCGCAAGATGGAAGAAGAGTATTTCGGGAACAAGAAACTTGCCTGGGAATACTGGAACGGCCGCGAGTGGGCAGACCTGAATGTGACGGACGGCACGCGTGCGTTTACGGAATGCGGATATCTTGAGTTCATGGGACCGAAAGATATGGACGTGACGCGCAAGTTTGGCGAGAACCTTTACTGGATCAGGGTACGCCTTGAGATGGGCGGTTATGAGGAGCTTCCGCGTATCGACCACATCCTGTTCAACACGGTGGAAGCTGTGAACCGTCGCACGATCAATTACGAGATCATCGGCACCGGCCGTGGCACGCCGAACCAGGTGTTCAAGTTCCTGAACGCGCCAGTGCTTGAGGATGAGGAGATCTGGGTGCGTGAGAAGGAACGTCCTCGTGACGAGGAGATCACGGCGCTTCAGCAGCAGTATGGCACGAAGCCGTTCATGTATGAGGACACGCGTCTTGGCGGCTGGTGGGTGCGCTGGGAGAACGTGGACAGCTTCTTCCTGTCGAATGAGCGCAGCCGTCATTACCGCCTTGACCGCCTTTCCGGGCGTATTCAGTTCGGTAACGGCACGCGGGGGATGATGGTGCCTCTGATGGATCAGAACATCCGCACGAGCCACTATTGCATCGGCGGCGGCGTGAGGGGCAATATCGGTGTGAACCAGGCGACAACGATCCGTCAGGCGATTGCGTATATCGACGGCGTGACGAACCACTATCCCGCCGCAGGCGGCAGCGATGTGGAGTCGATCGAGGCCGTGAAACAGCGCGGGCCGTATGTCATCAAGAGCCGTTATCGTGCTGTGACCCAGGAAGACTTCGAGGTGCTCTCGCTTCAGAGCTCGAACGCGATCGCGCGTACATGCTGCCTGCCTGCAACGGAGCAGGAAGGCGCGGTGTGCATCATCGTCGTGCCGAAGTTCGACCAGGAAAAAGAAGAATATGACAAGAAGCTTGTGCCGACAGCAGAGCTGCTTCGCCGCGTGAAGGCCTATCTCGACGAGCGCCGCCTTGTGACGGTGCGCGTGAACGTGGAACGCCCGCAGTACACGGAGATCAGCGTGTATATGGAGATCATCCGTACCTCGACCGGCGCAAGCGATCGTCTCAAACGCGATATCAACCGCGCGCTGAGGCGTTTCCTGCATCCGATCGTGGGCGGCCGCGACGGGCATGGCTGGAAGTTTGGACGCAGCGTTCTCAAGGTCGATCTCTATCACATTGTAGAGGAAGTGGACGGTGTCGAGTTCGTCGATAAGCTTCAGATCCTCGATGAGGATCGCGGGATTTTTGTCGATCAGATCAAGCTCAGTCCCAAGGGGCTTCCGTTCCTTGTGAACGTGGATATCACGGAAAAGACGCGCGAGCGCGTCCTGTAATCGGCCTAAGGAGAAGCCATGCGGGTACAGACCAAAAGAAAACTGAGTGTTCCCGATCTCGAAGGGCTGACGGCGGAGAACGCATCCGTATTTCTCGAGCTCAACGGATTTCCGAAACCGGATATTCTTTACGAGGAAAGTGATGCGCCGGCAATGACGGTACTGAATCAGGATCCCCAGAAAGGTCAGATCGTGGATGCGGATACGATCGTGACGATCTATGTGTCACAGAGTTCGTTCTGCGACCTTCTTCCGGGAATCTATCGTACGTCGATTTATGAGGGGCATACGCATCTTCGCGATTATCTCTGGATATTCCGTCACATGTTCGACAGCGTGTCGATGGAAGTGGACAATATCCCGAAGATGTTCGATCCCTATGAGACGCCGGCTAAATTTTTGCCGTGGCTTGCCGGCTGGATCGGGTTTGTCCTCGATGAGGACTGGCCGGAAGGCAAGAAGCGCTATCTGCTTCGCCGTGCGCTCGAATACTATCGGATCCGCGGTACTGTTAAAGGGCTGAAGCTGTTCTTGTCGATATTCGTGGGCGTTGAGCCTGAGATTATCGAGAATGCATGGCCGTTTAACGGATTTCAGATCGGCGTGCACTCGACGATGGATTTTGACACGATCATTTTCCCGGTCGTGAATCTATCTCACTGCTTTATCGTGGACATACCTCTGGAACCGGAGGAGGTGTCCGAGTACACGATCGTGAAGATTCACGATATCATACGCGCAGAAAAGCCGGCACACACGATGTATTATCTTCGCTTCAAGGGCAAGAAAGTGGCACTCTCGGAGTTCCAGCTGCTCGTCGGCGACGAAGAGCAGGGCTATGTCATCGGTTCTGGCGAAGAGATCGTGGAACTCGGCGAAACGGAAGTCGAGCGGCTGCCGGGTGAGGAATAATCAGTTAATTGTAAGCAGAATAAGGAAACCGACTGGGACGCAGGCGTTTCAGGCTTAACGCATCAGGTGGAGATATGGCAGAAGACCAGGGATTCAAGCGAATCAATTTTTTCAAGGGATTTGTGACGACGACGAAAGACTGGAATGATGCAGAGCAGTATCACGTCGAAAAGCACAAGCTCCATAACCGCTGTTTTCACGGTGCCGGTGTCGTGCCGGGTTACCGTCAGGAAATGAAGATCAGTGCACGCGGCCGCGCGGATATGTCCGTTGAGGTGTCACCGGGCTATGCGATCGACGGTCAGGGCAATGATATCATGCTTTATGAGACCGAGATCAAGGCGGTCAATAAGGGCGATTTCAAGCTTCCGTTGACGATCTACTTTGTCGTGAGGTACGTGGAAGAGTTCACGGATTTCATCTCCTATAAAGAGAATCTCGATTTCAAAGGCCATCGCCGTATATTGGAGAAAGCGGTCATTGAGATTTCGATTACGGAACCGGATATTTCCCGTGAAGTCGAGATTGGCCGTGTGTATCTGACCGATGATGCCAAGAAGATCACGGATGCAAAAGATCCGCTCGAACCGGGTCCGAACGAGATCGACCTTCGCTTTGTGCCTCGCGCGGGTGTGGTCGGCGGTTATCTGCCGATGGAACTCATCAACCGCCTGCGCAAGATCATCCGCACGCAGCGCGATATGTATTATCGCATGGCTCGCGACAAGAAGGTTTTGGCAGCCAACGGCGCGGCGCTTGGTCTGATGACGATCGATATGTTGCTCGAATCGGGCACTGTCGGACCGCAGAACGTCATGCCGCTCCTCGGCAATATCGGCGATCTCGAATGGGATACGATCACCGAGATCGAAGCGACGAAGCCGACCATGAAGGCTATGAAAGACTTCGGGCAGTTCAAGCACTCTGTCGAGGTGTTCCGTGATCTCGTCGATGACAAGGCGTTGCTCGTCGATGAAAATGAACTCATCAACTTCAACAGCCTCGATCAGGTGATTGCGATCAAGGAAAAAGGCTCTGGCGCGCTGGCATCGATCGTCGGCGAAGAACTCGCGCCTGCCATCCTCGAAAATGGCGAGGAAGTCATTTCTCAGGAATGGAACAAGCTGAAAGAAATGAGCGGCGAGCTCCCCGAAACTGTCATGATCGATGGTCAGGAATGGACGCTCATCGACTCGATTGATATCCTCAACAAGGAAAGCGAGCAGGAACATATGTTCCAGATCATCGAGGCTCGCGACTCTTGGCGTGCACGTCAGCGCATCCGTTATCCGGATGGCGTGACTGTCGAAGATGTCGGTATTGCGCATGAAGGCGGCTATACGACATTCGAGATTCACAATGTCACGATCAGCCGTCCGATCATGATCCTTCGCCGTATGGACTATGCTCGCGGCGATTTCGAGATCGAATACAGTGCAAACGAAGTGCGCATCGGTGTTTCCCAGTGCGTCGGCTCCGACAAGCGCTTCCGCTGGCGTAACTGGCCGTTCCTTGTGCCGGCTGAATTCGTCACCTCGGAAGTCGTCAAGATCACGCAGAAAGCACTCACTGCTGCGCGTGATATCAATATGTACCACTTCTGGTTCTATCAGGCACTTTAATCATCAGTTCGGCATGAGGCCGGCAAGAGGGGGTAGTCGGCGTATTGCCCGGCACGTGACGTATGTCGCTGCCGGGCAATAGCCGCGCAGGGGGAGACTTCCCCCCTCCATATTGGAGAAAATTATGGACGATAAAGAACGTTACGAAATATTTAAAAAATTCCAGGGACGCTGTCATTACTGCGGTACACGCCTGAAATGGGAAGCCTTCGAAGTACGTGGGCTTTCCGGTGGCTGGGTCATCGAAGATCAGGACGATGGCTCTAAACAGGCATTATGCTATAAGTGTTTGGAATTCCCGCAGCGTGGAAAAACAGCGCATCGCCTGACGATCAATGAAGAACAGCGCCCGACAGGTGCTGGCTTGGGCGAAACCCCGGTCTCAAACGAACAATAAGGAGGATTTCATGGGAGCAAGCAAAACCCAGGTAATGAATTTGCTTGAGCTGCGCTATGATTATCAGTCTGCACGCAATGTTCTGGTGAATTGGCGCAAGGCGGCAGGCATTAAAGAAGATGTGGATTCGCTTGACGATGTTCAGCTTCGTTGTCTGCTCGCTTATCTCAAGGATAATGCGGCTGAGGCCAAACGTGTCCATGATGCGATTGAACGCCTGATTCTTACGGATAACGGCGATGCACCGGCTGTTGAAGCGGCTCCGGCAATCGAAGCGGTTGCGGTCGAAGAAGCCCCCGCAATCGAAGCGGTTGCGGTCGAAGAAGCCCCCGTAATCGAAGCGGTTGCGGTCGAAGAAGCCCCCGCAATCGAAGCGGTTGCGACTGAAGAAGCTCCGGCTGATGCGGCTGAAGAAGCTCCGGCTGATGCGGCTCCGGCTGAAGGTGGCAAAAAGAAAAAGAATAAGAAACGTTAATCATCTTGCCTCCGGCAGACCTTTTTGTCTCCGGAGTGCCGCCTTTAAGTATTGCTTAAAGGCATCTTAGGGTGCAGGGATGACGATCTCTGCACCTTTTTTTTGCTCTGTTCTACAAGCGTGGATGTGGCTTTTCTGGACCTCATCCGCGCCCTCTCCAGTTTGGAGAGGGCGGTGGGTTCGCTTGTCGCCCATGTTTGGTGTACTCAAAGGACGGTATCTGTTTTATTGCCGTGTATGTGGCAATTCCCTGACCGTTTTAGGACCCAGGATATGCGTTAGAGGGGTGAAGCGATTGAAGGTATCATCGGAGGATATAGGCAAAAAAAAGCCTGTATCGCGAAGATACAGGCCTTAAAACATCAAAGATTTGATATTACGGGTTGAGATCGATGGTCGAGCCCTTGAGTGTCATCTTACCAGAAGCCGTGATATCAGTGGTTGCATCGCTCTTGGAGGTGAGCTTGTTGCATTTTATGTCGAGTGTCTTTCCAGCCTTGAAGGAGACATTCTCCTCGGCTTCGAGTTCAAAGTTTTTGCACTCCATACGGATTTTTTCTTTAGCCTTGATAAGGATATCACCGGTATCTGTCTGGAGCGTAATTTTCTTGTTGGCGGTATCGATTTCGAGCCACTGCTGCTGATCTTTATCATAGAGGCGGATGCGCTCGCTGCCGTCTTTATCATCGATAAAGAGTTCTGCAGATTTGGCGGAGCGGACGGAGACACCACCTTCCCCGTCTTTATCGACGAAAGCGAGTGTATGTCCCATACGGGAACGGAAGAAGCGGAAATTGTTTTCGCCGCCCTGCTGATTATTGGGGACATCAACCTCAGTCTGATCAGGCGAATAGGTAAGTTTTCTCGGAGAGTTATTGACGCCGTTCCAGAGGGAACCGACGATGATGGGTCTTCCGAAATCACCTTCCTCAAAGACGACCATGACTTCGTCATCGATTTCGGGGAGCCAAACGCCACCCATATCGCTACCGGTCATCAGGGAGGTGATACGAGCCCAATGGCTTTGAACTTTGGATTCAGAGCCATCGGAGGTAGTTTCTTTTGAGTACTGGTCAGACAGCCACGGGAAGGAGACGCGAACGCGATAGCGATCTTCAGGATCGACATTATCCACGACTTTCGCGATCATGCCGCCCTGCATACGGGCTTCGCCCGAACGTCCCTGGTGACTCTCATTTAACATTTCGCTAATGACTTTTCCTATCGATGCCATAACTCAATCCCTCATGGTTTAAGAAGTTTTTAAGACACACAACACACCGTTGGCGATATCATAGCAAGAATTATTCCGTATGGTCAATATGCGAAAATCGCCTTATTTTTCAATAGAACACGGCAAGAGAGCAGTGCCCATAGACCATCGGGTGGGGTCTAAACACCTCAGTCAAAGTTCAGGTGAATACCCATTGCGAACCCATCCTGCATGGGGCTCAGATACGCACTCACATTGTCGACTTCGACGCGTTTTTTATCGCCGACATAGCTGAGGATAGCCAAGGTCGCACCAGTCGCGGCCGTCGCTAAGCCAACGCCGACGAATGTTCCCATCAAGGCATTACCCAGTTTCACCTTGCCATTTGCATCTGACTGCTTTTTCTCAAGCGCATCTTTTTCGGCGCTCTCTTTTCCGAGCTTTGCGATCTCGATCGAGTAGTTGATTTCATCGACCTTTGCGCTGTGTGCCATTGCCAGGAAGCCAAAGCCGCCTGCGACAAGTGCAAGACCGCCGCCGATCAGTCCCCAGTAAAGGTGAGGATTAAATTTTTCTTCCATGATATAGGTGTGTTCTTCCTTGACGACTTTTTCGACTTCGACCTGTTCGGCTTCAAAAGCGATATGGAGGCGCTGTTCTTTGCTTCCATTTACGGCCTTATGCTTGACTTCTTTTGTTTTTCCCTTGGCGTCCACAAGCTTGATGATGTGATCGCCAGGAGACATGGAATATGCGCGTTCCCAGCAAGCTGCCACACGCTCGCCATCGATCAACACATAACCGCCTGCTGGGATTTCGCAGTCAAGGTAGATCTTCTGCCACTCGCTGCAGGATGCGATCTCATCATACGCCTTTACTGCGCGCTGATAGATCTGATTCTTTTCGGGGAGATTATACGCAACCATCACCTCGGTATAGTAATGTTGCGCCTCGGTACATTGATTCAACCTTTGATATGCCCTGCCTAAGGAGTAATCCACCTCAGGCCCTGCAAACTGCACGCGAAGTTCCAGATACTGCCTCAAAGCCTCACCGAGATCGACTTTTGTCATTGCGGCCGCATCCGCCATGCGTGTCTTAAACTCTTCCATATCCTGGGCCTGGACAGTCGAGGAAAAGGCACAGAACGCGAGAACCGAATACATCAGCGGCTTAATTAATCTCATTTATGATTCCTCCATAGTTCGCACAGCGCGCACTAAACACGGGTCTAGCATCTCACATATTCGCTTTTCTTGCAAAAAACTTATCTCATTTTCACACCATTTTTATGACGACTCGGTCTGCAGGCGTTTTCTGATATCATTTGGGAATCGTTTTGCGGGCAACCGGTGGGGGACTGAGGTGATTTGAGGCATATCGCATAGGCGTGAGGGGCGTTAAATCACTCTAGATTGAGTGGTCAAGGCCTCAAAAAATAGGCTTTTCCAGACCTCTCTCGGCGCGTTCGCGCCGTCCTCCCCACCGTGGGGAGGGCTTGGGTTCGCTCCCGCTCACCCATGTTTGGCGTACCCAAGGACAGTATCTAGAGCATAGCCAAAAAAAAGACCGCATCTACCAGGTGTAGATGCGGTCTTAGGGATTATCGCGTGATAAGACGCGTATCTGGATTATTTGCAAACGCCGTTGTTGCAGCTTGACTCACAGAACTCGTAGTCGCCCATGAAGTAGCCATAGCCACCAGCTTCCGTCTTGTCGCAGGTATATTGAACGGAGAGCGGATAGCCCATATAGGTCATGCATACTTTTTCAGCAGGATCGCCCGCGTTGCATGCGATCGCGCAGTCGGAATAATTATCTGCGGCACGGACGGCACACGGCGCGTCGCTGTCGCATTCGATCGTGGCAACGGCGCCCTCGCTGCAATAATAACCCGTGTTGCCATCGCACACTTCGACAAAGTTGTCATCGCATTTGTCGCCGACTGTCGGACCTGTGCCGCCCGAAACGCACGCGCCGTTCGAGCATTTCTCGTCACATGTCTGTGAATCTACCCAAGCACCGTTCTTACAGGTCTGGACAGTCTTGCCAGAGCATTTTTTCGCACCCTCCGTGCAGGTCGCGGGGCTCTGGCCGTCGCAAACGCCATTGTCGCAGCTCGATTCGCAGAACGTATAATCGCCCATGAAGTAGCCATAGCCGCCAGCTTCCGTCTTGTCGCAGGTATATTGAACGGCGAGCGGATAGCCCATGTAAGTCATGCATACGCTTTCAGCAGGATCACCCGCGTTGCACGCGACAGCACAGTCGGAGTAGTTGTCGGAGGCACGGACGGCACACGGCGCGTCATTATCGCAATCGATCGTATCAACAGTGCCTTCGCTGCAATAGTAACCCGTGTTGCCATCACAGAGCTCGACGAAGTTGTCATCGCACTTGTCGCCAACGCTCGGAATGGTGACGGGATCGCTTGAGCAAGCACCGCTCTTGCAGCTGATATCACATGACTGACTGGTGACCCATTCGCCGTTCGTGCAGGTCTGGACATCCTTGCCGGAGCAGCGTTTTGTGCCGTCCGTGCAAGCCGTAGGCGTCTGGCCATCGCAAACACCGTTGCTGCAGCTCGATTTGCACACTTCATATTCGCCCATGAAATAGGCATAGCTGCCATCTTCCGTCTTGTCGCAGGTATATTTGACGGAAAGCGGATTGCCCATATAGTCTACGCATACGTTCTCGGCAGGATCACCCGCGTTGCACTCAGAGGCGCAGTCGGAATAATTGTCGGAAGCACGGACGGCACACGGCGCATCGCTGTCGCATTCGAACGTCTCGACCTTGCTCTCATGACAATAGTAGCCGGTATTGCCGTCGCAGACTTCGGTGAAGTTGTCGTCACAGCTGTCACCCACGTTAGGAATGCTACCCGCTTCAACGCATTTACCGCTACGGCAGGTGTCGGCACCAGGCTGGTTGCACACGGAAATCGTCTTCCATACGCCATCCTGACATTCCTGAACGGCTTCGCCTGCTGCACAACGCGTCGCACCTTCTTTGCAGGCCGCTTCTGCTACGCATGAACCGGCTTTGCACGTCTGACCGCTCGGGCAGGGCGAATCAACCCATGTATTGTTGGAACAAACCTGATGTGCACCCAGCGATGTGCAGCGCTGCGCACCCGCATTACATACGGTTTCGGGGGTAACCGAATCTGGATCACAGTAGGCACCATTCGGACCGGATGTGCACGCCAGCGCGCCGCAATCTGTCAGCTCATACGTCCATTTCGATTCGCTGCAGTATTTGACCGAATTGCCTGCACATACCGGCTTCGTCGTCGCAGGATTGCATTCCTGAATCGACAGACATTCGCCGCTGTTGCACGTTCTGCCTGTAGGACACGGAATCGAAACATACTCGCCATCGACACATTCCTGGCGTACACCGCTCGCATTACAAATGCGATGACCTTCCTCGCACGCCGCCTTGTTGCCATCTTCTTCATTACACGACGCACAGCTCAGTGCCGCCAGCATCGCAATAACAGTCCATGTCTTTTTCATCTCTTTCTCCATTGTCGCCACTTGGGCACGAATTATTAAATTGTTTAAGGCACGCGATGGTTCTCTTTGCTTAGAGCAAAGTGCCGTTCCCCCCTTTATGCCGTAATCTGCGCCTACTTTCAACTACATATCACCATATTTTGCAAAAAAAATATCACTTTCAGGCATTTTTTTGAATTTTGGACATCTCACCCGCTGTTTTTCGCGTACCCAGATGGATAAAATTCAGTCTAAGACGGAATAGACTGCATAATCAGAGCAATCATCCCCATTGGGATTCAGTCGCGTGCTCGATATCTGGGGATGCTGCGCGCCTCGCGCCTGTGCGCGGCATGATCTCACATCATCCAGACCCGTGCATGGTTCGCGATAAGGCATGCTTGCATCATCTTAGCGCTGGCTGTGCTGCGATTTGGATCACGAGATCTGGATTTGAAGCACGCACGCCCGGCGTGATATACACGCCGCCTGCGCCCGCCGCCTGCGCCCGAATCAAGCGGCACGGCTGTTACGGCTTGCATCCGATGGCGCGTCCCACACGCCTGGATCATGCATCCGCGTCTAGGGCATCACGCTGCAAAAACTCTTGCAAATACAGGATTTTACAATGCTTTCGACATGCATTCCATCGAGAGATATCACGCTTCGCGCCGCCTTGTTCGATCTCGACGGTGTCGTATTCGATACCGAAGGCCAGTACACGGAACTCTATGGGGCCATCGGCCGCAAATACCTTCCCGACGCGCCCGACTTTGCCCAACGCATCAAGGGCCGCACCTTGGTGCAGATCTATGCCGAATGGTTCCCAGGCCAGCCCGAACGCCAGGCCGAAATCACGCGTTGGATCGACGACTTCGAGCGCAACATGGATTACCGCTTCGTCAACGGCGCGGTGCGTTTTATCAAGGCTTTGCGCGCCGAAGGCATCCGCACCGCCGTCATCACGAGCAGCAACAAGCCTAAAATCATGAGCGCGCTTGCGGCACGCCCGGAACTCAACGCGCTCTTTGACCGCATCCTCACCGCCGAAGACTATGCCGCCAGCAAGCCCGCCCCAGACGGCTATCTCAAAGGCGCAGAGATCTTCCAGGCATCCCCCCTCGAATGCGTCGTCTTCGAGGACAGTCTCAACGGGCTCAAAGCCGGCAAAGCCGCCGGCAGCTTCCTCGTCGGCCTCACGACGACAAATCCTCCCGAACTCGTCAGGCAATACGCCGACCTCACGATTCCAGACTTTGAAAACCTCTCGGTGCAGACCCTGAAAGCTCTGTACGCCGTAAGCATATTCCCGTGACACACGGACAGCCCTGAAGCGTTTTCGGCCTCTGTTTATGCCGATTTGCGCGCGTGCCTGTCGCCTGGACACGAACTGGCGAGAGATGCCTCGGCTCTCTGATGCGGCTTTTGGGGAAGGGGGAAGAATCCCCCTGCGCGGCTATGTGCTCGACCGGTAGAGACGTGCGGACCGCGCGTCTCTACCGGTCTGCGCGCATACGCCGCTACCCCCTCGACGAATCACACATGCCGCCATGACACAGCGCATGAAGGTTCCTGCGGCGAACATAAACTCAGGATCTATCGCTTGTTTCTCACGCGGATCGCGTTACGTCATGCACCGATAGATCATGAAGTAATGTGCGATTGTGCCGAGGACGATAAAGACGTGAAAGATCTCGTGACACCCGAAGCGCGGATTGTTTCTTCCGGGCCATTTGATGGCATAGAGGATGCCGCCTGTCGTATAGAACACCCCGCCGAGTACCATCCAGAAGAGCGGATTGAAGCCAGCCGCATGATAGATCATGGGGACGGTGCAGACGCTGATCCATCCGAGGGCGATATAGACCCCGGCGGTGACCCATCGCGGCGCGTTGATCCATAAGAAGGCGAGCAGGCAGCTTGCGATGGCGAGCGTCCAGATGCCGGCAAGAATGAGATTGCCCCAAAAACCGGCGAGTATCGTGAGGCAGAGCGGCGTATAGGTGCCTGCGATGAGGAGATTGACGGCCATGTGGTCGATCTTTCGCAAGGCGATTCGCCCTTTGACGGACGTGTTCACCGAGTGGTAGAGCGTGCTCGCCGTGTAGAGGATGATCGAAGTCGTGCAGAAGATACAGAAGCCGGCGATGCGTATGCCGTCATGATCTGGCACGACTTTGCACACCATGAATATCGCGCCGATCGCCGAGAGCAATATGCCGACGCCATGCGTGATGGCCGACCACGGGCGAAGCCCGTCATAGGGATTGCGTCCCTTTTCCATAGGGCGACGCGAAGAGCCTTCGTATTCCTTAACACTGTCCATCTCGATATCTCCTGAACGAATCACGCCTGAGCGATCCATCGATATTTATATCATGGATATGTCATCATGATGTCATTGGGCTACGGATATGCTTTTGTTTCGGACGTGATTTGGGGGGGATCACGGCAGGGATGTGCGGGCGTATTGCGCGTATTCGCAATAGCCCGCACGTCAGCGGCGCGTATGCCAACGGCATAGCGCCGCCCCCAAACGGTTCCATAAAGCGCGGTGCTGCCATTTTACCGGGGCGGTCTGACGCGGAGCTTGAACCATTTGCGCATGTCGTTCATTTTGGCGCGTTCGGAGGCGGGGGCTGTGCGCGAGCATGTCTTGTATTCGGGGGAGTTTGCGGGTGCGCCCCAACGGATCTCGTTGCAGTCGGCGGGATGATACGCCATTTCGAGCGATTCGGCGCGTTCGACGATCGTCTGTAACGAGAGGGATACGGGCGTGCCTTCGGAATTGAGGTAGCTGATTGAGGCGTGCGCGAGCGCATTGTGGATGTCGGCGCGGGCACCGGCGACGGCCTGATCGATCTCGGCCTGTGTCGTGAGCCCGTAGCGTTCGGCATTTCTGGCGATTTTGTCGGGGAAATCCATGACGGCATCGATGGCGATGAGCATGCGCATATCGCGAGAGGGCGTGGAGAAGTCTTCCCAGGGGCCGGTCGTCTCGAAGATCGCGTAACCTTTGGGCATGACGAATCCGGCAGTGCCGTGTTCACGGGCGTAATCATCGCCGTTCTGGACGCTGAGGACGCGTTTTTCGGCAGATTCGCGCAAGGCATCCGTGAGTTCGGCGATGGCATCAGCGATAGCGAGCGGCTTCGGATGAATGGCGGCTTCGACGCGGTCATAAAAGACATCGCGGGAGACCTGTTTTTGTTCGAGGCTGTAGGGGACGAAGCCTGATTTTGAGTTGAGCTCGTCGTTTGTGAGCTGTTTGCCGTCCACAATGGGTCGGAAAGCCTTGAACCCGGCGCCGACGTTATCGACTTCCGGGACGAAGAGGAAGTTCCCGCGCCAGAAGCGTTTTCGCGTGATCGTGCCGTCGGGCTGGGCATCTGCGGCGAGCATGGCGCCGGGCGTTTCTGGCGTATCCGGCGTGTAATGCGCGATGATGAGCAGGTGGCCGTAGGGATCCGCGTAGGTCGTCCCTGGTCGCAGTGCGTCGCGTTCGAGGGCGACGGGATAGAAATCGGTCTCGTCGTCATCAAGCGCGGTCCTTGCGGAGCCGGAATGTACCATGTAACCGCCGACGTACAGGGCGTAGCGGTTGAATTTTTTGGCATCGGGGCCCGCCGTGTTGCTGGTCTGGCTGTCATGGAAAGTGGGCGCGCCGCAACGCGGGGCGCGGACGTTTGTGCCTCGGTCGCATTTGCGCACCGCCATCGGGAGGCCGCGTTTCCAGGCGAAATATGACCGGAGCATATAGGGGAGATCGGCGCAATCCGGCTCAAGCCGCAGGCCGTCGTCTTCGTGCTGTCCGAGCGCGTTGTAAAGGATATTGTGCCTGGGGTCGCGCAGAACGTCGCCCAGGTTTGTCCAGCTCTTGTCCGGTTCGTCGGGATAATCGAACAGGCGTTCGACAAATGCAGAAAACAGCGTCTCTTCCTGAGGTGTCCAGTTCCGTGATGATTTCCAGGGCAGTCCGGCACTCGGTTCGGCATCGCGTGTGAGCTCGGTCATGACGGAGATGTGCGTGATGCGTTCGAGGAAGCTGCCGCGCGATGTGTTTTCGCCCAGGGCGAGTGAGCTGAGCGTGACGCGGTCGACATGCACGAGCGTTTCGGGGTTTTCGCCGTCTGGGACTTGCGCATCGGCGGGGCATGCTTCGAGATACTCGGAGAGCGCGTGGAGGACGACGGGGGTGCCGTCGCTTTTTTTGCCGAGCCAAGCCATGATATGGCCGGGAAAATGGAGCAGGACGATGCCTGTTTTGGCGGCATCCTCAATTTTCTTGAGTTTGTCGCCGGGAGCCATGCCGGCGACGTGGATGTAATAGCTTGTCTGGACGGCTTGTTCCTTGCTGTTTCTGGGCAGCCTGAGGCCGAAAGCGCGCGCGGTGTCGAGCATGAGGCGTGAGCAGTCGCGCCATCCGCCGTGTCCGCCCCAGCCATACGGATCGCCTGCGAACAGGAAGAGCGTGCGCACCCAGTCGCGACGCGACAAGGGGCGTGAGGTATCGACGAGGCCGTCGATGCCTGCGGCGCGAATGGCTCTCATGCCGTCTGGGGTGGCGACATAGACATCAGACTTTGAACCCTCCAGGAACGCGCCTTTGGGGATCGTCATGCCTGCAAGATCGAGGGGCTTTTCGGCGAACCATCGGGCTTCCTGGACGCCTTTGGTGCGGCTGTCGCGTTCGGGGCTCAGGCGGGCATTCGGCGTGAGCCAGCCCCACATATCGCGTGTGCGCACGAACTTCATGCCGTCGGCATGCTCGAACAACACTTCGATACGCGCCTGGGCGCGGCCCAGCGAGCAGTTGTTGCGGCTGAATCGCGCTTCTCCGTTGACGGTGCGGATGTAATGCCGGTCGTGCGGCCCGCATAGGATCGTCGCATCGTCGAGCAGGACGTATTGCTTGAACGCAGCCGGGTCACAGCCTTGCCGGAACTCGCGGAGCGGACGTTCCCAGTCATCGGGGGGCGGCACGGATCCGTCCTCGAACATGATGTCGCCGTTGTCGAATTTCTCCTTAAAAGACTGCAGGCGCGTGCGCATATCGGCTTCGAGCGCGGCACAATCCGGCGGCGTGTCGAGATCGGTCATCGCGGTGTAGAACCGTTCGTTTTGGCGTTCGATGCCCTTTGGGGTGAGGGTCGCGCGCTTGTTGTTTGACCAGATCTTGGGGTCGAAGTCTGCCTCGGAGATGCCTGGCAGCAGCGCGTCAGCCTGCCTTTCTGCCGGGCAGTTGGCGCTTCGGGGGATCTTCGGGGCAGGCGCCGTGTCATCGTCGGGGGCGGCCGGTTGCCCGCTGTCTGGCTGGGGATTGTCCGATACGTCGGATATATCCGACGCGTCATTCTGCGATATCTCGGCGGCAGAGCGCGTTTCGGTCGGCGTGTTCTGAGGCATGCAAGCGGCTAGGCATCCGGCGAGTATCAGGCATAAAGGCTTTGTGACAGACATGATTTTCCAGAGTGGCAGAGCGCAGTGGCTTGTGTGACAAGGCGTTTAAAAAAAGCGTCTGCGTATCGGCTGTTCAGCCGATAGCAGACGCCAGATGGCTCGCGTATGCCGCAGGCATAGCGAGCGTCAAAAAAAGATGCGTTCTATTTCAGGAGATCTTCGATCTGCTCGATCAGGTCGATGCGATGGATGATGTCGCGGAGGTAGTCGAGTTTGTCGGTCTCTATGACGGCTTTGGGGCCGAGATCGTATCGCTCAAACCATTCCTCGTACTGCGTGTGGAGCTTCTGGATGTAGGAAAGGGGGATCGCCATCTCGGATTCGCGCCCGCGTTTCTTGATGCGCCGGCGGACACCGCGCACGGAACAACGGAGATAAATGAGCAAATCTGGGGGCTGGAGCTCGCGCCGAATGGTCTTATAGAGTTCCATGTACGTGTCGTAATCGCGCTTTGTGATGCCTCGACGGCGGCGAAGATTCTCGACGAAAATCTCCGCATCCTCGTAGATCGATCGGTCGAGTATGACGCGTTGTTCAGACTTTTGGGCTTCGAGATGAAGGGCATATTTTCGCGACAGATAAAAGATCTGCGAGTTGAAAGCCCATCGCTTCATATCTTCGTAGAAATCGGCGATATAGGGGTTGTCATCGACCGGTTCATAGAGTGGTGTGAGGCCATATCTCTTGGAGAGGAAGCCGACCATTGTGGATTTTCCGGCACCGATGTTCCCGGCGATAGCGATAAATCTTGCAGTCATAAGCCTATTAAAACGAAAAGCCCCGTGTATCAAAGGGGCTGAGGGTGTTTGAGCGTCTTGCGAAATGCGTCGAGACGAGGTCAGGTGTAGATACGAGCACTCATCATGAGTGCATAACAGTTTACCCTAAAAACAAAAATAATTGAAGCAGGGAAGGTACAAGCAGGATCGTGTTGTACGTCATGTGCAGTAAAATAGAGGGAAACAGCGATCGATATCTGAGTTTGAGGTAGCCGCAGGTGAGCGAGACGAGTGCGATGGGCAAGAGTGCCCAGAGGTGCTCGATGCTCTGCGGAATGTGCACGCCGACGAAGAGCACGGAGCTGATGGCGATGGCGAGGATATTGGTTGCAATCGGATGTTTTGAGCCGCTTTTGGCTTCAAGGCTCGTCTGAATGATGCCCCTGAAGAGACATTCCTCGGAGACGCCGGCGAGTATGGCGAAAATGCAGGTGAGGTAACAGGAGGAAGTGAGCTGTGTCGCCATCTCGATCGTGCCGAGTTCGACAGTAGGCGAGAGGAGATTGAGCACGAGCGCGGCAGTCACGGCGAGCCCGAAGCCGAGACCGAGCGAGAGCAGCGGATTGAAGGCCGGGGCTGGCGCGGATTCGCTTGGGGGCGGCGTTTCCTTGTCGGCTTCTTCGGCAGGCATCACGGCTGGCGCTGTGCGCCGTGATCTGTACCAGAGGAACGCGCCGGCTACGGTCAGCATGGCGACGAAATTGACCGAGAGTACGGGGAGAAAGTCTAGAAATGACGGGAGAATATGCGATTCGGGAGCATCGAGATTCTGCGCAAATGGCATAGACAGGACAAGCGAGAGCCCCATCGCGGCGAGGAATGATGTGACGGCATCGTATGGCTTAAAGACGGGTTTGGAGAATGGATAAGGCTTGTATGAAGCGCAGGCTGCCGCGCCCCAGAGGGTTCCGAGGAATGTGATGAACAGGATCAGGAGCGAGAACCATCCGGCGTGTCTGGACGATGCCGCGATGACGAGCGTGGGCGATGGGAGATCCCGGATCTCGAAGGTCTGTTCCGAGACATCCGCTTGGGCGGATGCAGGGAACAAGGCTATGGATGCGCTGGAGCCGGATGCAGCCTCCTGAGCAGGCGGGATCTCTAGCCAGACGGCACCGCAAGCGAGGTGTGGCGAGACATCGAATTGTTCTGCAGTTTTTGCCGAGAGCGTGAGCGGTCTCGGCGGTTCGACATCGTAACGCTCGCCGTTGATATATGTTTCTGCCGGGATGTCGGTCATCGAGGGCAGGCAGAGGAAGAGGGAGGCTGAGGAATCTGAGGGAAGGGATAGGCTGACGGCGTGATCTGTCGAGAGCGCCGTGACCTCGTGGTCATCGCGCGATCCGGCGAGAAGACACAACAGAATGGCCGAAAGAACGGCGATGACTGCAAGGATTCGATGGTTCATGTAGCCCGTGTATATCAATCGGCGTGAATGAGACTGGCAGATACGCCGCCAGACGCGAGTTCCGGATTGGAGATCTGCGGCAGGACCTGTTCGATAAAGAGCTCGACGATATTGATATCGAGTGCGCCTTCTGCCGCCTCTTTGCGAAGGATCATGGCTGCTTCCCCGAAAGAATGGCGCAACTTGTAGGAGCGGTCGCCGCCCGTGAGCGCGTCAAAGATATCGCAGACGGTGATGATGCGGCTTTGAAGGCAGATCTGATCGCCTGAAATGCCATAGGGATAGCCAGTGCCGTTCAACTTTTCGTGATGCTGGAGCACATAGAGGGGGACGTTTGCCCATCGCGGCGGCCAGGCGATCTGCGTGAGGTATTGCCACGAGATCAGCGCATGCTTTTGGATTTCGCGTCTTTCGTCCGTGTTCAGCGTGCCCTTTGTGATGAGCAAAGACTCGCGTTCCTGCGGCGAGAGCAACGGGATATTCGGGCACGGCGCGATATAGGTGCGCGCCATTTCATCGATGATCTCGATATCTTCGGGCGCGGCTTTTTCTTGCGCGAGCTGCACGCGCGTGACGACTTCGCGGTAATGCTCGAATCTGCGTTGCGGGCGGTAATCGTCACCGAGCTTTTCGGGAGATTGCGTCTGAAACCAAGCGGCAAAGAGGTCAAGCCGTTCGAGAAGGTGGTTGAGATCAGACTTGGTCAGCTTGGCATCCTTGAGCAAGATTTCACGCCGAAGGACGACTTTGCCGATATCGTGAAGCAGCGCGGCAAAGCGCAGTTCATCGAGATGATTGTTCGAAAAGGAGATATTTTTAAATGCCGGGTGTTGCGAGGCATGCACGGCTTGCGCGGTGAACAGGGCATATTTGGCGACGCGCATGGAGTGGCCCGATGATGCGGGATCACGCGCATCCATGACCGTGATCAGGGAGCGGATAAACCCGTCGAACACGGCACTGAGGTCGGCATTGACAAAGGTTCTTTCGATGGCATACGCGCTGACACACGCGACGCGCGTGCATCGCTCCAGGTCGGCATGCGTAAAAGGCTGATCTTCGGAGGCATCTGCCGTGATCACGCCGAGTTCCCGCCGTGATGTGACGATCGGTGCCACGATCATTGAGAGCGAGCCTTGCCCGCGCACAGCCTGGTGTAATTCCGAGACCCTGCTGCGGATCACACGCCTGAAATCATCCGGTGAGAAAATGTTTGGCGTGATGCGCTCGGCGCGTGCACGCTCGTAACTCCGGATAAATGCATCCTGGCAGGAGTCGTATTTCCAGAAAGAAAGATGAGAAAGATAGGGGATCTGAAGCATGAGCATCTGCGCGAGATGCGTCATGACGGCTTCATAAGTCGTCTTTGACGTGAGTGCCGTGGAGATGTCGAGCAAAAACGCGAGCAGCTTCGGATCGTCTGAAGGGGAAAGCGTATGTAGCGGCAGCGTCTCTGTATGCTGGATACGCATGCCGCAACTATCAGGCGGGGCATTCGGGATATTGGTGCACTGTATCACGCTTTGGCCCAGCGACAGCGTGCATTCCCCCGTGAGCGCCACCGACTGGGGCAGCTGATGGCTGAACAGCAAGACATCGATACTCGCAGAGCGCACGCGTGTCCCGCGCGCGCTGAGCATGTCACAATACGCATAACTCGCCTCGTGCGCGTTCGTGAACTGACCGTGATACTCGCTGACTTCTGGGTCAGTGAGCTGAAAGTCATTCCCCGGATCTGTGCCGATATGGACGACGCTTTGCTGGAAACGCCCACATTTCCCTGCATCTCTTCCATAAATGACTTGAAGCTGAATCATGCCTGCTGCCCTTGCATACACCACATTTCGGGCAGAACGCCCAAAACATCACGATGTCCTCCCGTGTAGGTATTAATACCACACGTGCGCTTTTTATGCCCAATTTTTTTACTGAAATTTAGTTGTCGCTGAACCTAAAGGCATTTTCCGTGGGCAGCGTGCGTCGTGTATCGGGCGAAGCGTGTGCCTGGGGCATTGTGAACACGGCGTGCGTCGTGTATCGGGCGAAGCGTGTGCCTGGGGCATTGTGAACACGGCGTGCGTCGTGTATCGGGCGAAGCGTGTGCCCAAGGCATTGTGAACACGGCGTGCGTCGTGTATCGGGCGAAGCGTGTGCCCAAGGCATTGTGAACACGGCGTGCGTCGTGTATCGGGCGAAGCGTGTGCCCA
>JAFZFY010000191.1 GCA_017555665.1 Pseudomonadota bacterium
GAATATCAGAATGGCCAAATGTCGGGAACTGAAAACCAAAGCTCATTCAATGTCCTCAAAGGACATTGAATGAGGAAACAGCTAATCCAAACAAATAAGACGTAAGGCTTGACAACGGTCACTACATATCAGAGCCGTGTTGTTACACGGCTCTCTGCATAATAGCGCGTCAAACAAATATCTATTTATTTCAAATTATCCTTATAAAATGTTTCCAATTTATCAAATGGGATTTTATCCATGTTATCATATAAATCGACGTGATTGGCGTCTGGGATAATGAGGAGTTCCTTGTTACCGACGGTCGCGCTTTCATTTTCGACGTGTTTGCCAGTCATTTTTTCGAACGCACCCTCACTGAAATAGCGGCTGTGCGCGTCTGCACCGTGAATGATGAGGACGGGACTAACGATTTCATTGGCGTAAGCTAAAAGTTTGGTGTTGAGAAGTGAAGCGGATGCGGTTTTGGCCCAGCCGCCATTCGAGTTGAGGGAGCGTTTGTGGTAGCCGCGCGGCGTTTTGTAATAGGCGTGGTAGTCTTTGATGAACTGCGGGGCTTGATCTGGAACTGAGTCGATAACGCCGCCGGCGAGTGCCTGTGTGCCGTTTTTGAAGTCAATCGTGCGTTGGTCGCTTATTTCTTTGCGTGAGCGATAGCGTGCTTCGGCGATGTCGAGGGCATCGTTGTAATTATTAGCGGTGACGCGGCTCATGTCGTACATTGTCGAGGCGACTGTGGCCTTGATGCGCGTGTCGATGGCGGCCGCGTTGATGGCCATACCACCCCATCCGCAGATGCCGAGAATGCCGATGGCATCTGGATTGACGCGGTCGTCATTGGCGAGAAAGTCAACAGCGGCGTTGAAATCTTCGGTGTTGATATCTGGCGAGTTCATATACCGCGGTTCGCCGCCACTCTCGCCAGTAAATGACGGATCGAAAGCAATGGTCAAAAAGCCGCGTTCTGCAAGAGTTTGCGCATACAGGCCGGAGGACTGTTCCTTAACTGCGCCAAATGGGCCGCTCACGGCAATCGCAGGCAGTTTCTTTCCGGCACTGTCTTTGGGGATGTACATGTCTGCGGCGAGCGTAATACCGAAGTGATTTTTAAAAGTGACCTTGGTGTGATCTACTTTGTCACTTTGGGCAAAGACTTTGTCCCAGGATTGTTCGAGCTGCATGGCGTGTTCTCCTTGATTGGTATTGTCAGATGGTTTAGCTGTATCGGTTGCAATTTCGGGTGCTGATTTTGTGTTATCGCAATCAACGACTTGTGGGCAGTTTGCGTTGCAGCTAGCGATGAATAATGCGCATAATGCAGATAGAATGAACTTTTTCATGACAAATCCTCATGGTTATGAATGTTTTATGGGAGGGGGAAGTCTCCCCCTTCGCGGCTATTTGCTGCGCAAATACGCCGCTACCCCCTCGGACAAAATCTTGAATACGTGAATTTCTGTGAAATATCCAATACTTATATTTCATTTCATGTTATTCCATTTGGGAATAGCTTGCTTAGAGCGCATGACATGCATCAATGTAGGGCGCCAGCGTATTGGCGGAGCCAATAGCTGGCGGCTAAAGGCCGTATTTCGTGCAAAGCGCGAAATAGGCCGACGCGTCGGGCGTAGCGAGCGTAGGGGCGACCACGCGTGGTCGCTCGTGAGCGAGCAAGCCCGCGAATGACAACCGTCTTCAAACGCGTCTGGTGTTTCACCCCACGAAAAATCCCGTTTCACTGGCTGATTTTACCGTTTCACCACAAATGCGTTGGGGCAGGCCATCTGTATGTTTTAAGCGTTCAATGGGAAATGAGCTTTGAATTATCCCAGAGCTCGATGACTTGTGAGGCGTTATGCGATGGTTAGTGATATTACAGATAGGGATGGTTCTGATCACGGGATGTCAGCTAAAAGAAGCCGTCTTTGACAGAGATGCGAAGCGTGTGCAGGATGAGACGGATGCGGCGGAAGAAGCTGTGCCAGCCGAACTGATAACTATTCAAAGAATGAATATATCATCTGAGAAGATATATCCGGCTTCGATTGAAGGGCGGCAGAGCGTAAAGATTATTCCGAGGATAGACGGGTATTTGCAATATATAATGATTAAAGAAGGCGAGTTTGTTAAGCGAGATCAGACGCTGTTTGTTATGGATCAAGCAAATTATAAAGCAGAAATTAGTATTGCAAAGGCCAATGTTGATGCGGCAAAAGCAGAAGTCGCAAATGCACAGCTCAGTCTCGACAGTAAAAGAAGGCTTCGTGAAAAAAGTATCATTTCTGAATTTGAGCTGCGGCAGGCAGAAATCAACTTAAAGCTTGCTGAAGCACAGCTTGAACAAAGTCAGGCTCAGCTGTGTGTGGCGCAGAATAATTTATCATATACGACATTGAAAAGCCCGTCCGATGGCGTGGTCGGGCGGTTACCATATCATGTGGGCGATTATGTCGGACCGTCTGTCACGGATGGGCTTACGACCATTGCGGATACCAGTGAAATGTATATATTCTTTTCGCTTACAGAGAGAGGTGGTTGAACGAATAGTGCATGATGGTTCCATGGATAAAATGATCGCAGCATTTCCTGAGGTAAAACTGCGGCTTTCAAATCATGTCGAATATCCGGAAAAAGGGCGAGTCGAAAGTATCAGTGGCATTGTCGACAGTCGCACGGGAGCCTTGCAAATTCGCGCTGTCTTTCCGAATTCCAATGGCTTGCTATTAAGCGGCGGCACGGGAAGTATTTCATTCCAGAAAACTATGAAAATGTTATCGTGATTCCGCAGGAAGCTACGTATGAGATTCTTGACAAAGTATATGTATATAAGGTTGTGGATGGTCGTGCGAAATCGACGATTATTCATGCGATTCCTATGTCGGATGGGCAGCAATTTGTTGTCATTGAAGGGCTGGATGACGGCGATACCATTGTTGCTAAAGGAGCAGGGTATATTCAGGAAGATATGCTGATTATCTCTTCGGATGACATGGAACAGGGGAATGAGACGGAACTTTTGGACGATATGAATCAAGAATATGAGGCTGAGCCATGAATGTTAAAGTATTTATAGATCGGCCTCTTCTGTCTATCGTTATCAATATCATGCTTGTGTCGCTTGGAATTCTGGCGTTCTTTTCGCTTCCGGTAGAAAAGTATCCAGATATCGCACCGCCGACCGTATATCTGTGGGCAAGCTATCCTGGGGCAAGCGCTGATGCGGTGCAGAAAACTGTCGTTGCGCCATTGGAACAGGCCATCAACGGCGTTGATAATATGACATATATGAAATCGTCTGCAGAAAATGGTTCTGCATCGATTTCTATACATTTTAAACAGGGAACAAATACGGATATTGCGGCTGTCAATGTGCAAAATCGTGTTGTGCAGGCTCAGGCCATGCTGCCATCTGAGGTATTGCAGACTGGTGTGAGTGTTGAAAAACAACAACCAGGACAATTGCGTATCTTGGCGCTCGAAAGTCCCGATGGCACGTATGATGAGAGTTTTCTTACAAATTATTTCTATAATTATTTGCGCCCGGCGATTCTGCGCATTCCAGGCGTAGGTAAAGTAGAGATCTGGGGTGGTCAGTATGCCCTTCGCATCTGGCTAAAACCAGATGAGATGGCTCGCTATGGCATTGTTCCCAGTGACATTACAACCATGCTTGCCGAACAGAATCTTGAAGCAAGTCTGGGCACGCTTGGGGAAAATTCGAAGAATGTGTTTCAATACACGCTGCGTTATTCTGGACGAAAGCAGGATGTATCGGAATTTGAGAATCTCATACTAGTATCAAAATCGACGGGAGAATTGCTTACTCTTAAAGATGTTGCTGATATCGAGCTTGGGCAGTCGGATTATGCCTATAGCAATATCATTAATGGACATCCTGGTGTGATGGGGAGTATCAGTCAGGTTTCGGGGTCCAATGCAACGCGCATTAATCAGGATATCGACAAACTGATCGATGAACTGGAAGCTCAAATGCCCAAGGATATTCGCGTTGTGACGTTCGATAATACAAATGATTTTCTGTTTGCATCCATTCATGAAGTCATATTGACGTTGCTGCTTGCCATTTTACTTGTGCTAATCGTTGTCTATTTCTTTTTGCAGGATTTGCGTGCCACACTGATTCCTGCACTTGGCATTGCCATATCACTGATTGGAACTTTTGCGTTCATGGCCGTTGCTAATTATTCTATCAACATGTTGACGTTGTTTGCGCTTGTTCTGGTTATCGGAACGGTTGTCGATAATTCGATTGTCGTTGTCGAGGCTGTTCAGGCTCGCTTTGATGCGGGCTATAAGTCATCCTATAACGCTTCTGTCGATGCCATGAGCCGTCTCACTTCGGCACTATTTACGACGACCCTCGTGTTTATGGTGATATTTATTCCTGTATCCTTTATGAGTGGAACAACGGGTATTTTTTACCGTCAGTTTGGCTTGACCATGGCTGTTGCAGTTGGCATTTCTCTGCTTGTGTCACTCACGGTCAGTCCTGCGCTTGCGTCTATCATCCTTAAGCCGAATGATGAAGAACAGCGGTCGCTTTCATTTCGTATGAGAAAAATATATCAGTTTGTTTTTCATGCGATCCTCAAACGATATACTCGTTTGGTAAAAGGATGCATTCGTCACAAATGGATTTCTGGCTTGTCTGTATTGGTTGCATTGATTGCCATGATCGGTTTAAGCCAGATGATTTCCACAGGCTTTATCCCTGATGAGGATACAGGGGCGCTCATGGTCGATATCTCTGCGCCGACGGGATATACGATGGCTAAAACCGAGAAGATTATGGTCCATGCAACGGATCGCATACAGGAAATTCCGGGTGTGGAATCCGTCGGCAGAACGGTCGGCATCGGCGGTTCTAACAAGGGGATGATTCAAGTACAGTTATTACCTTGGGATGAACGCAACGATCCTGAAATGACCTCATGGAAGATTTTGGACAATATCAATCAGATATTATCTGAGGACACTGAATCCCAGAGCTTTGCCATGTCTATGGGCATGATTGATGGCTATGGCGGCGGTGATATCGAACTGTCAATTCAGAACCGGAATGATGTCGATATTCATACTTTTAGCGAAGTCGTTCAAAAATTTATCGATTCTCTGAACACGCGGCCAGAAATTACTGATGCAAGGACCGGATTTGAGAGCAACAATCCGCAATATCGCGTGGATGTCGATGTCGTGCGATGTAAAAAATATGGCGTTTTACCATCGGCAGTCTTATCTGAACTCGGTGCGTTTCTTGGAAGTGAATATATTTCAAGTTTTAATAAATATAATCAGATATACCAGGTTACGATGCAGCTTCGTGCGGAAGACCGTGCCAGTGAGGCATCGCTCAACCGTTTATATATTCGCTCAGAATCAGGGGAAATGTTGCCAATAAGTCAATTTGTGAAACTTACGAAAGAGTATATGCCGCAAGCGCTTAGCAGTTTTAATATGATCAACAGCATCGGTGTTTCCGGGAGCGTTGCGCAGGGAAGCAGTTCTGGGGACGCAATTCGTGCGATTCGTGAAGTAGCAGCAAAAGATTTGCCGGTGGGTTATACCATTGAATTTGATGGCATTACGCGTGAAGAAATTGAATCTGGCAGCAACACCATCATGATCTTTAGTATTTGCATCTTTTTTGTATATCTTGTTTTGGTGGCGCTTTATGAAAGTCTGTTTATACCGTTGGCCGTCATGATCAGTGTGCCCTTTGGTTTGGCTGGGGGATTTCTGTTTGCGTGGCTTTTCGACATCGAAAACAATATCTATTTTCAGGTTGGCCTGATTATGCTCATCGGGTTGCTTGCCAAGACCGCTATTTTGCTTACTGAGTATGCATCTCAGTGTCGACAGGCGGGGATGACTGTTTCACATGCTGCCTGGTTTGCCGCCCGGATGCGTCTTCGTCCTATTTTAATGACGGCTTTGACGATGGTGTTTGGTATGTTGCCGCTCATGTTTGCTTCTGGTGTCGGGGCAAATGGCAGGCGTACCATCGGGACGGGGGCCGTTGGCGGCATGCTTGTTGGCACGCTCGGGCTGCTCTTTATTGTGCCGGTTTTGTTTGTCATATTTCAGCGCATGCAGGAACGTTTTAAACCCAATGTTGCAATTCAGGTTGAAGACCCGCTGATTCTTGCAGAATTGCAGTCGATTGAGGATAATGAAGATGTATAAGTTCTGGTTATTTCAACAATGCATCATACTGCTTGTGTGCATGGTGATTTCAGGGTGTGCGTATATACAGTCACCAGATATTGAGCAGGCCATAAGTGAAATCTAGCCAGTAGATGATGCATGGCGCTGTATCTTTAAAGATCCGGCACTTGTCAGTCTGATTGAGCGAGCGTTGAAAAATAATCCGGATGTTCGTAGCGCATGTCTGAATGTCGTTCAGGCAGAGGCAACGCTCAAAGCATCGAGATTAAACTACTGGCCAGCGTTTTCACTTGTGATTGAGGGGGGAATATCCAAGGCCAGCGGATCGTCTGCTGGTTATTCCTATAATATTCCGATATCTATGCAATGGGAAATTAATATCTTTGAACTGATGGCAAAAAATGAAGCTGCAGAAGCATCACATCTAAGTGCAACCGAAGCCGTTCATGCTGTACAAATACAACTGATAGCATCTGTTGCAAGCCATTATTATACGCTTGTATCTATGAGTGAGCAGATCGCAATTCTTAAACAGAATAATGAAATCGCTCAAAATACAATTGATGTCATGGAAGCATTGAAAGAAGCTGGAATGATAAACGAAGCTGCCGTTAGCCAGGCAAGGACGCAGTATTTTTCGTTATTATCTTCTGAAAATAATATGTTTCAGCAGATTAGGGCTACTGAGAATGCATTAAAACTTTTGCTTGGCGATAGCGAGTTTGAGATAACTCGTGCATCATCCATTGAACAGATTCTTCCAATATCTTGTGATTCATCCTATCCGATTTCAATTCTTGCCGAACGGCCTGATGTTAAAGCTGCTGAATATGAGTTGAAGGCCAGAATTGCTGATGTTGATATTGCGCGATCGGCATTCTATCCGTCATTAAATATTGCGGCCAGTCTTGGATGGACGAATAATATTGGTGAGATAGTCAATCCGGGGCAGGTATTATTCAATTTGGTTGGTTCGCTTGTGCAGCCATTATTTAATCGAGGGCAAAGTGTGGCAGGTCTGACCATAGCAAAAGCAGAACAGGAAAAGGCACTTGTTTCATTCAATCAGGCATTGCTGACTGCGGGGATGGAACTCAACGATGCATTGGATGCCTGTCAGTTCAGTCAGGAGCGCAGTGCGATTCGCGATAAGGAGTTGGAGACTGCGCAACAGGCTTATGAAATCAGCATTGAACTGATGCGGCATGGCTCTAGTACATCTCTTGAAGTCCTGACGTCGCAATCTTCGTTGCTGCAAAGCCAACTCGCTCATATTGGTGACCAGCTCGATATTGTGCAGGGACAGATTAATCTATATAAAGCACTCGGCGGAAGCCGTGATGCAATTTGCATGGAAACGGGAGTATCTCAATGAGGGAGAATCATCAGATAGAGCTTAGAGCACTGCAACCGGAGGATAGGGAGCAGTTTATCCGTGACAACCAGTGGGCTTTTAAATACGGTGCATTGCAGGAATTTGGCCTACGTGACGGTCATCTTGATGAAGATGGTGAAATTATCTCGCGCCAAACGATTGCGGGGGCGATTGATGCTGGGGTGGCTTACCGCATCTGGTCTGGCGATCGAAAAGTCGGCGGGGTAGTCATCAAAACGTTGGATAATCACGGTTGGCTCGATCTGCTTTTCGTGTCTCCAGAAGAACACAGTAAAGGCATTGGGTATGCTGCTTGGTGCGCTATTGAAAAATTGTATCCACAGATTGATATCTGGGAAACATGCACGCCCTATTTTGAAAAGCGCAATATTCATTTTTATGTCAATCGTTGCGGATTTCACATCGTCGAATTTTTTCATGAATATCATCAGGAACAGCATGCTTCTGATGATATGGATATTGATGAGCATTCGGGTGAACACGGACCAGATGAGATGTTCCGCTTTGAGAAATTGATACGTCATTCAGGGATTGATAGATGAAGATAAAGCGGATAATACATAATATTTTAGTCGTCATCGGTCTGTCTATGGTCGGTTTGATGTTCTATTACATGATGTATCTTATTACGGATGTAAATTTCAGGCAGGATATACAAACTAATCTCACCGATGGCTGGATGTTTTTGGATTTTTCCGCAAGCTGTATGTTTACGACGGTTGTGACGCTCTTTTACTGGAAATCGCGCGAGCGTGCAGAAAAAGAGCGAGATCGGCTGCGGTTACAGGTACTTGATAATCAGCTCAGCCCGCATTTTGTATTTAATAATTTTAGCATTCTTGCAGAACTCATTGAAGTCAATCCTCCAAAAGCTTCTACTTATCTGATGCATTTATCAAAAGTGTACCGTTATGCACTGACACATCAGGAACAGGCAACGGTCAAACTTCAGGATGAGTTGCAATTTATCCATCATTATATTTCTCTGCTTGCAGAGCGTTTTGGTGATTGTATTCGTGTAAACATTGATGATAATATGGATAAATTATGTGGTTTGGTACCACCGGCTGTATTGCAGATGCTGATTGAGAATGCCATTAAACATAATGAGCATACATCTGCGCATCCGCTTGTGATTGATGTATCAGGAGATGAAAAGTATCTTCGCGTAAAAAACATCAAAAGACCAGTTGTGGTGATGGATTCTGCAAATGTTGGACTTCACAATATTGTGGAGCGATATCATTTGCTCATACAGAAAGATATTATGATTGAAGATACGAGTGACTGTTTCTGTGTCACATTGCCAATCATACGGGAGGAAGCATGAAATTCTTGATTATTGAAGATGAACAGAATAATGCAGAGCGACTAAAGCGCTTGGTCCTTGAAATAGACAAGGCACATGAGATTCTTGATGTTTTGCCAAGCAATGCATCTGTTCGCGCATATTTTGAAAAAAATCAAACAATTGACCTGATACTGGCAGATATTCAGCTCGGAGATGGGCTCAGCTTTGAAGCGTTAAGACAGGCTCCTGCCAATATACCTATTATATTTACAACAGCCTATGATCATTATGCAGTTCAGGCTTTTAAATATAATAGTATTGATTATCTGCTCAAACCTATTGATATTGATGAACTGCGGATTGCCTTAAGCAAAGTAAAGAATGTGCATGAAGCCGAAACACCAGTCACTACGGATGCGCTCTGTCAATTGCTTGCTTCTGTCAAACAGCCTCCGTTTCGCTATCGTGAGCGTTTTTTGATTTCTCGTCATGGGGATGAACAAATCGTTGTTCTTGTTGATTCTGTAAGCATGATTGGCATCAGCGATGGTCTAGTATGTATTTATACAAACGATGGTAAATCTTATCCAATCAATATGAAGTTGGATGAGTTGGAAAAGCAACTTGATCCGCGTTACTTTATGCGGGTAAACCGACAATATATTGTTCATGCGTCGGATGTTTTAAAATTATCTCTATTGTTTATGGGGAAAATCCGTGTTCATATCAAATCTTATCCCAATCTTGAGATAACCGTGAGCAAGGAAAAAGCGTCATCTGTAAAGAAATGGCTTGGGGCATAATGCGTATTGCCTCGCGTATTGCGCTTGCGCAATAGCGAGGCACCAAGGCCGTATTTCGCGCAAAGCGCGAAATAGGCCGATGCGCAGGGCGTATCGGCTAAGCCGATAGCCCGCGCGCTATGAAGAACTGCAATATAGGAACACCCGAATGCCAATAGTTAGACGAGTATTGATGAATTCTCCTTCTGTGACTTACGATTTATTCTTCTTATTAAATTTCTATCAGAAGCGTATTTTGTTTAATAATGTTAAATATATATTATTCTTTGATACCATCAGCAGAAGCACCTATGAAATCATAGATTAGTTCTGGTTGCGAATCATATCTTTGAGATGAGGACAATCCGGCTGCAGCGTGTCTTTCTTTTCGTTTGTCATTGCTTTGTATTGTTCGAGCATTTTTACAGCACGGTCATGCGCCTGAATGGCATGGGGATTGGTCGGTGCATCTTGAGGTTCAATGCGCATGGTTTGGTGTTTATTTATCAAGTCTTTGACGACTTCGCCCCCGATGATCAGGCCGGCTGCCGGAGGCACAAAGGCATTGCTTGCAGGAATGTCGCGGCGTTCCGTGCATTTGCGCATATCTTTATCGGGGCAGATGCAGTGAAATCGACATGAAATCGTTTCGTCGTCTATCGGTCGCAGCGCTTCTTCCTCACTATAAACGCATTTCAGTTTGGGAATGCCGAGTTTCTTAAGTTCCCGGCGCATGACGCGGGCCAGTGGATCCATGTGCGTTTTATAGATGTCAGCGACTTTGAATGCCGTCGGATCGAGCTTGTTGGCGGCTCCCATGCTGCTCATGATAGGAACATTGAGCGCATAACATTTCTTGATAATATCAAGTTTCGCCGTGACAGTGTCGATGCAGTCGACGACATAATCGTATTGGGTAAAATCGAATTGAGATGCAGTCTCAGGGAGATAGAACATCCGATACTTTCGAACGATGCACCTTGGATTGATATCTAGAATGCGTCTTTCGGCAACATCGACTTTATATTGACCGACGGTAGAGATAAGGGCGTAAATCTGTCGATTGATGTTGGTCATACAGATTTTATCATCATCAATGATATCGAGTGCCCCGACACCGCTTCGTGCAAGGACTTCGACGACGTAGCCGCCGACGCCGCCAATACCAAAGACGGCCACGCGAGAGCCCATGAGCGTTTCGATGGCTGGTTTACCCATCAAGAGTTGTGTACGAGAAAATTGGTTTTGCATATCTTATTGATGAGCCCTGCTCATGTTGTTGTGGGGGAACCCACGGTCGAAAACATGAGAATCCTGATGATTGAAGATGAACAGAATGATGCTGAAAAGTGAAAGGCTGCGAGATGCAGCCTTTCGTGAGTTGTATTTATAAGTCGAGGATGCGGAAGTCGCGGATGGGGGTGATGCCGTCGTCCAGGGCGGGCGCATCCGGCCTGTGCTGGGTCAGCAGAAACATCGATGTGGCGCCGGGGAAGTTTTTCTGGAACAGGTTGCTGTTGGCCGGTTCGTTCTCGAAGATGCCCACCACTTCGCCCAGGCGGTCCAGGTAGGCGGCGACTTCGTCTTTGAACATGCCGTCGTCTTGATTGAAGTCCTTTTTGGTCATCGTCATGGTGCCGACGACGCCCACGGGGAAGCCGCACATGCGCAGCGTCTGCGTCAGACCCACCAGCATGTTTACGTCACGTCCGGTCAGATAGATCACCGTTGCGCCCGCCGCATAGACATCGCAGACGAATTTTTTCGCGCCGGGAAGCGGCACATCGTACTGCTGGTAATCGTCGGTGAAGAAGCGCTTGTACCATTCGGCTTTGGCCAGCTTGATTTCGTTTTCGTCCGTGACGCCCAGGCAATTCAGCGATTCTTCAGGGCTGTACTGATAGTTGTCGAGGTTGTTGATCTGGCCGTTTTCGACGGCTTTCACAAGCTGAGGCATCTGGTCGTAAAACTGATCGGCGATCTGGCGCAGGATGTACATGGTTCTGGGACGGTTGTCATACAGTGTTCCGTCCAAGTCGAAAATGACCACAGAGGAGGCCTGGCGTTTCGTTTTGACGTGAATTCTGTCGAGGATGCGCTGCAGGTGAAGGTTCTGCCTGTCCTGATCTTCCTTTGTCCAAGTGGTCAGCGTTGTCTTGTCGGCGTTCATGTGTGGGTTCCTCCTATGTGGGAATTAAAAAATAGGGCAGGTCTTGATGTCTGTCCTATCCGTGAAAGTATCTGTTTGGAGCCGCAGATGCCAGAACAAAATGTTGTCTCGCTAAAATGCCGAGCGCGTGCGTGCCGTGTGTCTCTGTGTGGATTTGGCGGCCGTGCTATCGGCGTTGCCGATACGCACGGCTTTCGGCGCTATGCCGTTGGCATACGCGCCTTGGCGGCGGCTATTTCATACGCCGCCGCGCAAGAACCGTGTCACGACACGTCTCTGATATGTAGTGACCGTTGTC
>JAFZFY010000192.1 GCA_017555665.1 Pseudomonadota bacterium
ATGCGCGGTCAAAAAATAGCGTCAAATGTGACTCGCACACTCGGCAATCGCGCTATCCGCTGCCGGTGAAATAGAGCCGTGTCTCTCGGCAGATCAGGCGCGCTTGAGATAACGCGCGTCGCGCGTGTCGATGACCAGAAGCGTGTCCTGTTCGATGAACAGAGGCACCTGCACTTCGAGACCTGTTTCGAGTTTGGCTTTCTTCGTCGCCGCCGTGACCGTGTCGCCCTTGATGGCGGGCTCGCATTCCACAACGCGGAGCGTGACGCTGTTGGGGATCACGATGCCGATCGGGTTGCCGTCGTGAAGCTGCACCTGGACTTCGTCGTTTTCGCGGATGAACTGAAGCTCGTATTCGATCATATCGGCGGTCATCGTGAACTGCTCGTATGTCGTGGTGTTCATGAAGATGTAGTTCTCTTTGTTCTCATTGTAGAGATACTGCGCAGGCACGACTTCAAAATTGGGCACCTCGACGCGGTCTTCGGCCTTGTATGTTTTCTGCAGGATCTGCTTGGTGCGGATATTCTTGGCCTTGAGCTTGACGAGCGTCGCGCCGCCGCGAGCAGAGGGCGTCTGCACGGTCGTTTCGAGAACGGTGAACGGATCGCCGTCCAAAAGCAGAAGTGAACCTTTTTTAAGATCGAGACTGGTGGGCATAAAAACTCCTTAAATAAAAGAAAGATTCGCGGGAAGCCTGTCAGTGGGCCTTCGCCTTGCAGGCATCGCGTTCCCTTGCCACTTTTTCATCGTAGGTGTGGCGCAGGGCCTCGTTATAATATTCCACAGCGGTTGCGCAATCCCCATTTTCTCGGGATATGACCGCGAGGATATAAGCCTTGGTCGCTTTGGGGTGCACCGCAGGGGCGTAGCTCCACGTGTATGTGGGCGTACAGCCCGCGAGCGTCTGCGCGAACAGCAGGATCCATGATAATCGGAACACAGACTTGAACATAAGGCGGTGTCAATCACTCTCAGGACGCTGGCGGCGTCTCGAACCTCTGGGGGTCGCAAAACCCTGATTGCCATTGTCGGAGGCGCGATCCCTTCGCCTGGGCATTTCGCCGTCATCCCATGGCCTGGCGCCGTTCGCATCGTTCATCCACGGCGGCGGTCCCGGCATCTCGCCATTCTCGCCATTCGCCCACGGCGGCGGTCCCGGCATCTCGCCATTCTCGCCATTCGCCCACGGCGGCGGTCCCGGCATCTCGCCATTCTCGCCATTTGCCCACGGCGGCGGACCTGGCATCTCGCCATTCTCGCCATTCGCCCACGGCGGCGCTGGACGCTCCCCGTTTGCCCACGGCGGCGCTGGACGCTCGCCATTTGCCCACGCCGCTTCCATCTGTTTGCGCCGTTCGTCACGGCGCTTGCGGCGTTGTTCCGTATTCGGCGCATTGACACGGAATTCGCGTTCAACCGTCTCGTTTTCCTTGACCACGATGCCGGGGAACGTCGACTCCTCTTCTTCGCGGTTGGGACGGATCACGATCGTGACGGGCTCTTTGGGCAGCTTGTCGAGGGTAAAATTGCCGTCCCGGTCGGTCTGGACGCTCCGCGAGTCGCCCTCGATCATGACCAGCGCATGGAGGTTGTAACCCTCGACGGACGAGACGACATGCCCCATCAGGACGCCGCCCTCCGTCATCTGAAGCACGAGATGGCGGATATCCCCGTTGTGAAGCTGGAATTCGGGCGAGGTGACTGTCCGTGTCCCGTCTTTGCGAAGCTCGACGCGATAAAATCCTTCTGGGAGGTCGTCGATCTCGAAATCGGGACCGGCGATCTCTGACCACGGCGTAAACGCTTCATCGCCGCTGTTTGTCGGCCTGAACCCATAGCGGTACTCGCCTTTGGACATCTCGGTGCCGTCGCTTTCCTTTGCCTTCACCATAATGCGCGGCATCGGTTTGAGCCGGATGACCGCGTCTTCGCCCGATGCAGAGCGCAGAGATACGTGCGTCAGGCGGTCGAATGACTCCGCTTCGATCAGGAACGGCCCGCCTTTCAATGCGTCCAGCGCGAATTTGCCATTCGCAAGCGTCTCCTCGTAGACGACTTTGCCTGCCGTGACATCCGTGATCTTGACGTGTGTCTTGATCGGATCGCGTCCGGTCTGGTTCTGGATGTCGAGCCGCAGACCCCACGAACGCTTGAGCGCGACGTTCAGCTCGCGGTTCGTGTTGCCCGTCAGGCGCAGCGGATAGCGCACCGGATGATAGCCGTCTGCCGAGATCTCGACATAGACCTGCTTCATGTCGATGGGCAGCGCGCGGAAGCTGCCGTCCGAATCGGTTGTTGTGCGCTCGATGATGCCCGAGGTGCCGTTCCGAAGCACGATCGAGGCATTCCCGATGCCGCGCTGCGTCGAAGAATCGGTGATCATGCCGAACAGCGAAACGCCGTCGCGAAGCGGGATGTCGCCCAGATCCACGGTCTGACCGCTCTTGACGATGATGTCTCGAAGCTCCAGGTTCGCAAAGCCGTCTGCCGCGACCGAAATATCCATCATGCCGGCATAGATATCCGTGAGCTCGAAGTGACCGTTCTCGTCTGTCGGGAGCGTGGTGTACACATACGGCTCCGCGCCGGATGCGTCGCGCTCGTAGTGGAATGTGACCTTGGCCTGTATGCCGATATCGCCCGTCACGATGCGCCCGCTGATGGCTGCCGTCGGCCACATGCGGATCTTGGCATTGACAAAGCGCGTGCTGTCCTTGACCGATATCTTGCGTGCCTTGTCGTTGCGTCCGCGGCTCGTGAATCCCTCCAGCGTGGGCACAAGCTCGTAGGTGCCGTCCGCTAGGTCGAGCGAAAATTGACCGTCCGCGCCACTTGTCGTCTGGATCTCCCCGCTCGCACCCGTCGCGACGAGATGCGCTTCCCTCAGCGGTTCGCCCGTCAGACCGTTGACGATGATCCCGCTGATGCCGCCGATGCTCTCATCATGCGGAGCCTCGTGACCAGACATCACATACACGGCTGCCCAGGAGCCAATGCTGAGCGCCGCGAGCGGAATGCCTATTTTTAAAAGCCATGAGGCCTTCACGAGCGTTTCTCCCTAAAACAGGGTAGGTCCATCCTGAACGCTACCGACAAAAATGTCATACCATTATCACGCAAGTGGGCGGTGACTTTCAATATGAAAAGCGATCCGTATGACAGAATCGGATGCCTGCTTTGGGCTCTTTTGTGGCTCGGCGTGCTTCCTCGCCAGGCTCGGTACGCACGCCGGGTGCCGCTATGCTGCGCATACGCGGCACCTCTTTGGGCGCGGATC
>JAFZFY010000193.1 GCA_017555665.1 Pseudomonadota bacterium
GACCGGCGCGCGGCTATCCGGCGCAACCGGATACGCCGCGCGCAACACCTCTCGCATCTTAGCCAAAATTCATGCCGCTTCCCAAAATTATTTCTCGTCATCGAGATACGCACGGATGCGCTCCGCAAGACGCGTGTACCGCGCCGAAGGGCGGTCGTTCCCGATCGCCGCGCGAAGCGTGTACTGATCCGTGATAAACACCGCCACGCGGCGCGCGCGCGTCAGCGCCGTGTAGATCAGGTTGCGCTGAAGCATGAAGCTCTGGCTCCGCAAAAACGCGCACACGACTGCCGGATACTCGCTGCCCTGCGACTTGTGCACCGTGCACGCATACGCCAGCGCGAGATTGTCCAGATTCTGACGCTTCACCTCGACCATGCGACCGTCAAAATCGACGATCGTCTTGTTGCCCACGGTCTGCACGATCTTGCCGATATCGCCGTTATACACGTCGTTCTCGTAATCATTCTTGAGCTGCATCACGCGATCGCCGATCCGGAACCCCTGAAACCCTCGGTCGAGCGGCATCCCGTCAGGATTGAGGCGCGCCTGAAGCACCTGGTTGAGATGCTCTACGCCGCCCGTGTTCCCGCGCATCGGGCACAGCACCTGGATCTCGTTCATCGGGTCGATCCCGTAACGCGCCGGCAGCTTCTCGCACACGAGCTGCTCGATCAGATGCTCGGCATGCTCCGGCGTCGCCGCGCTGAACAGATAGAATTCGCATTTCGGATCCGCCATCTGCGCGGCCGTCGGCACGATCGGATATTCCCCCGCATTGATGCGGTGCGCGTTCTGCACGATCATGCTCTGCTCCGCCTGCCGGAACACGGTCTTGAGACGTATCACGGGCAGGCAGTCCGACATGATCATGTCGCGAAGCACCATCCCCGCCCCGACGCTCGGAAGCTGATCCACGTCCCCGACGAATACCACGTTCGCCGAATCGGGAAGCGCGCGCATCAGCGAACGCATCAGGGCGAGGTCGATCATGGAAGACTCGTCGATCACGTAGATGCCGGCAGGAAGCGGATTGTCCTGGTTGCGCTGGAAAGACCCGTGCGCGTCGTCCATATACGCATATTCCAGGAGCCTGTGGATCGTCTTGGCTTCATGCCCCGTCGTCTCGTTCATGCGCTTGGCGGCGCGCCCGGTCGGCGCGGCCAAAAATATCGGGATCTCACGCGCATTCGCGACTTCCACGAACACCTTGACCAGCGTCGTCTTGCCCGTGCCGGGACCGCCCGTGATCACCATGAACTTCGACCTCAGCCCGGTCAGCACCGCCTGCCGCTGCGTGTCCGCAAGCTCGATGCCCAGACGCGTCTCCGCAAGCCGCACGTCGCGCATATCCCCCTCCGTCGGCGCATCCGATGGCGACGCGCACACCATCCGGACGATATCGCGCGCCACCGCATTCTCAAGGTTCCACATGAACGCGCGGTAAACGAGCGTCTCCCCCGACGCGCCGGCATCCGTCCGTATCGAACGGCGCTCGACAAGGCTGTCCACGCATGACGCCACCGCCGCCGTATTCACCTGAAGCAGGCGCGCCGCCGCTTCCACGAGCACAGACAGCGGCAGAAAACAATGGCCTTCATTGCACTCCGCATCATACAGCGCGTAGTCGATGCCGGCCTCGATGCGCATCGGCGCATCGGGCGCGATCCCCATCCGTGACGCGATCTGATCCGCACGCTTGAACCCGATGCCGTTCACCTCTTTGGAAAGCAGGTACGGCTGCTGCGTCAGGATCGGCACGATCTTCTGGCCGTACAACCCGATCAGACGCGCCGACAGGTCATAAGACAGACCGTGTCCCTGAAGATACACGAATAGCTGGCGGTTGCCCTGCTTCTCTCGCCATTCTTTCCGTATCGTCTCCAGCTTCTTCTTCGAGATCCCCGGCACTTCGAGCAGGCGATCAGGCTCGTTGTCGAGCACGTTCACCGTGTCCGCGCCGAATTTCTCGATGATGCGCTCCGCCATGCGAAGCCCGATCCCCGTGAGCTGCGAAGACAGAAAACGCGCGAGCCCCACGCTCGATGTCGGCATCGCGATCTCGCATGACTCGACCTTGAGCTGGATGCCGTATTTCGACTCCACCCACACACCTTTGACGCGTACCTCGTCATCCACTTTAAAGGATGCAAGCGTCCCCACCATCGTGAACTCGATCTTGCGGCGCGTCACCGCGTCCATAATCGCATACGAATTCTCCGGATTGACAAAGCGTATGCGCGTGATACGCGCCGTCGTCTGCGCATGCTCGCCTGGCTTCCGCTCAAATGAGGGCAAGGTCAGTTCGGCCATCGTTCCTTTCCTGTTTCACATTGTTGTCACACACAAGGCGGGCGGCACGCCCGAGCCCCCGGCATGCCGCCGTTTCCTGTTTATAATATATGCCATTCGCTCAAAAAACATCCCTAAAATCGGCAGGCAGCAGGCAATAGATTGTAGGCAATAGGCTGTAGGCTGTAGAAATCCATATCCACAGTCGTAGAACAGAACCGTATGATCCCCCATAGACGCGACAGGCTTTGAAACGCTGATTTGTGCTGATACAAACATCGGGCGGCAGCCTACCGCAAAATGCTGCCCGGCGTATGCACGAACGTGCATAGACGGGCAAATCGAGCCGCGTATC
>JAFZFY010000019.1 GCA_017555665.1 Pseudomonadota bacterium
CTCCCCCTGCCAAAATCCATGCCGAACACGACACAACGCCCCGGATATACGGCGGCGCACGACCGCCGTGTCACGCCTCCCAAAACCGCATGCGCAGCGCCGTTACGGGCATTCAGGATGCCCGCAAAACGCCTGTCCCGTCGCCCATCGGCCACAACGCAATGCATAGCCATGCGCAAGCGAATATATTGATTGCCAGAAACTGGCATTTCGCATAGATTATTGGGGTCGGAATTTTTTCTGTTCGGCTTACAGCCCTGAGGTCATTACATGAAACACGCGCTACATACCTTCCCTCTGATTTCAGCCATCCTGCTCTTTGCCGCATGCCTTGTCTTTCCCGACTACGCATTCGCAAAGCCGCGCATCGAACTCGTGGATTTCGATCCCGACGCCGACTCGCAGGCCGCAGATGCCGGATCTGACGATATTTCCGAGGGCAGCGACGGCAATGCCGGGCAGGCAAACGACATCCAGCCAGATCAGGACACGCGCTCGCCGATCACCTATATCGAGCAGCCCGTCGTCGCCGAGAACCCGTATGTCAAAGGACACGGCTTCCAGCTGGGCCTCACGTTCCTAGGCATTCCGGGATACATCCTCGACAACTGGTTCACGACACACGGCAACGTCTGGGAAAACGGCGCGGTCAACATGGGCTATTCGTTCGACTATATCCTGCGGTTCAGGCGGCCATGCGAGATGCGCTTCTCGCTGTCGTGGGTGAACGGGCAGACCGGCGACGCCTACTGGCTCGACAAATTCTATGCAAACCGCCCGCAGCTGGCAGACTATGTCGTGCAGAATTACAGCGTCATCGCGCTTGAGGTCGCGGCATATCACGTCATCAATATCGTGGACGCCTTCGATTTCTATTACGGCGGCGGCGGCTGGATCGGTGCCATCGTCGGCGATGCCAAGATGTACGCCATCAGCTCCAAATGCGCGACAAGCACGGACGACCTGAGCGTCTGCCGCCACGAGCCCGGCGCCGTGCCGCTCACGCAGATGCCCCCGGTCATGGGCTTCGCGATCCTTACGCTCGGCTTCAAATACACATTCGCAGACCTCATCACGCTCCGCGCAGAGGGCGGCTTCAAAGGCTATTTCTTCGGGCAGCTGGGCGTCGGCGTGGAATTCTGAGCCGCGCATCACGGCCCGCGCGCCATACGCGATCCCCTAACCTGAATCCCCTAAAGCCGTTGCGCGCAACGGCTTTTATTTTACGCACATCCCCCGCACCAGGGCACGCCGCAACAGGACATGCCGTGGCCTTCCCCCCGCACCAAGAAACCATACGCCATGAAAACCGCCGCATTACGCCGTCTTTTTGCTGCCGCAGCCATCGCACTGGCGGCGACCCTCTCCCCGGTCATGCATGCCCAGGCCGACGCGCAGGAAAACTGGTCCGCAGATGACGACTCCTTCGAGGCCCGGAAAATCGAGAGATATCAGCAGCTCGTCGACCAGTCCCCCGAAAAGTCTTACGCCTTCAACCAGCTCATGGCCACTGTCGGCAAAGGCGCCGCCTACCAAAAGCTCATCGCCGACTACGAGAAGAAGGTCCAGAACAAGCCCGGCAATTTCAACCTGCGCATGATCCTGGGGCACATCTACCAGCACGGCGGGCGCACGAACGAGGCGATCGGCGCATACACGAAGGCCTTGGAAATCAAGAAGACCGCGCTCGCGTACATGTCGATCGCGGCGGCCGAAGCGGAGAACCGGAACTTCGATCCCGCCGTGTCCGCCTACGAGGCTGCAGCCGCGCTCAACCCCACGACGGATCAGAAAAAAGACATCTACAGGGCGCTTGCGGAAATCGCGCTCTACCGCCGCGACATGCCGCGCGCACAGCAGAACTTTGAAAAGCTGATCGCCCTGGAGCCGAACTCGCTGTTCCTCCGGCGCGAGCTCTCACAGATCTACACGCAGAACAAGCTCTACGCCGATGCGCGCAGGACGCTCGAAGACGCGCAGAAGCTCCCGGGCCTTTCGGGAGGCGACCGCGAGCAGCTCGAACTCGACATCGCCGAGCTCTATGAAGAAGAGGGGAATGATAAGGAAGCGCTCGCGCGGTACGAGTCGCTTTCCGCAAAGCTCCCGGCCTCACATTGGATGCAGCGCGAACTCACCGCGCGCATCATCGACATCCACAGGCGGAGCGGCGATATCAAGGCGCTCGCGAGCACCCTCGAAAAACGCTGGAAATCCCCGACATACCAGCAGCATCTCGAACTTGCGGATCTCTATGACGAGACGAACGAGCCGGAAAAGGCGCTTGCCCATCTCAAAAAGGCCGTCGCATCCTCCCCGAAACTCCCCGAAGGCCACGAAAAGCTCATCGCATTTTACCGAAGCCACGGCCAGACCGACAACATGATCGAGGCGCGCAAGGCTCTCATCAAGGCCGTTCCCGACAATCCCGACTACCGATTCGCGCTCTACGATGCCTATATCCAGCAGAAACAGACCGACAAGGCGCTCGCGGTACTCGACGAGACCGTCAAGAAATTCCCCGACTTCGATGTCCAGCGCAAAGCCGCCGAATACTACCAGCTCAACGGCAGGAACCAGAAGGCGCTCGACATCTACGAAGGGTGGGTCAAGAAGCACCCCGGCGATCTCGACGCGCTGGAAGCGCTGGGCGACCAGTACGATACCGCCGGGCAGCACAAGAAGGCCGTCGAGACCTGGCAGAAGATCGAAAATCTCCCGCTCGACAAGGCCACCAAGCTCGAATCGCTCGCGCGCATCTATGACGAACACGGCTATGCCGATGAAGCCGAAGCGCTTTACAAGAAGGCGCTTGCCGCCAGCCCGAAAGACTGCCAAGCGCACACGCAGTATGCCGACAGCCTGACGCGCAACGGCAAACAGCTCGAAGCCATCGAGGCCTGGAAGAAACTCGCACAGACCTGCCAGAACGCCCCGGCGAGGACGCTCGCGACGCGCCAGCTCGCCTCGCTTTACCAGACACGCGGCATGAAACAGGCCGCGCTCGACCAGCACCGCGAAGCGAGTGTGGCCGCCAAAGCGACGACGAACGACCTGCTGATCTATGCATCGCTCGCGGAACAGCTGGGCGCGCCGCAACAGGCCATCCCGACGCTTGAGGCATACGTCCAGGCACACCCCAAAGATACCGAAGTCCTCACGGCGCTCAACCAGCTCCAGGCCGCATCCGGAGACCTCACGGCAGCCAGAAACACGCTCCAGAAGCTCTCGTCGCTCTCTGAGACCGAGCGCCGAGACGCGCTCATCGCTATGGCTGAACTCGACATCCGTGACGGCGATCTCCAGAGCGCGCAAACGCACCTGAGCGACGCGCTCCAGCTCAACGCAAACGATGCCGACACCTATGAAAAGCTCGGCGATGTCCAGTTCAAACGACGGCTTTATGAAGATGCCGCAGCGAGCTACGACACGGCGTTCCAGATCGACAGCCGCAATTACCATGTCGCGTTCAAGTCTGCCACATGCCACTCGATCACGGGCAAGACGGCAGAAGCCGACGCGCTCTATGTCCAGATCGTGACCAAAGCGACAGACGAAACGCTCGCGCACAAGGCCGCGCAACGCGCCATCGACGATCACGCCTGGCTGGGCACGCTCGATGCCCTGGCGAACGAATTTCTGCCGCTTCTGCGCTCAAAACAGCGCAAAGAGCTCTACCTTGAGATCCTCCTGAGCCTTGCGGATGCCCAGTCGCAGCCGCACATCCTCGCGTTACAGGCGCAGGATGCGCCGCTATCTGCCCGTCACGCGCTTCGCCAGCTCAGCGACAAATACGCCGGGCTGCTCGTCGAGTCGCTGCTATCGAGCGATCCGGCCATATCCGCACGCGGTCTGACGCTCGCCCAATGGCTCGTCAACGCGAGCACGATCGCCGCGCTGGGCCAGGTCATCGAAAAAGCCCCGACCACCGAAACAGGCAGACTTACGCAGCTCCAGGCCGTCAAAGCGATCGCCCATGCCCAGCTCCCAGCCGCCGTGCCCGTGCTCAGGTCATGCCTCGAAGCGCACCATCCGCGCGCGCTCCGCGAGCACGCGCTCTGGGCACTCGGCCTCATCCAGGCGAAGACCGCCACGGACGAACTCAAAGCCGCGCTCGACACGAATCTCGACACTTTCCGCGCGCTCGCGGTCATCGGACTCGCCCGCAACCATGCCGAGCTCACGCGCCTTCACAGCCTCCTGACGGCAGACCCCGCCCCGCTCGTCCGGCAGACCGCCGCCTGGGCTCTCGCGGCAAACGGCCACACCAAAGCCTACCCAGATATCCCCAACAACCTCAATGGCGAGATTTCCACGCCGCTCCAGCTCTGGATCATGCACCGAATCGATGCCGCGACTGCACCTGCAGAAATCTTCAAAGCCCTCTGGGGCAGCGATCCAGACATGCGCACACAAGCGGCAAGGCTCATGCGCACAAAGCCCGCCGATGCCGCGCTCACGGACATGACGCTCACCGAAATACAGGGACGCATGATCCACGGCACGACCACGCACTACCAGAGCAATTTCGACATCAGCATGCTCCTGCAGAGCCTCTCCGACCTCATCACCGAAGACACAGGCACATCGGCCGACTATATCGCAAAACACGAAGACGCATTCCTGAACACGGTCAGCCACACCGCGCTCAACGGCGACACCGCAGCCAAGACGCTCATGCTCTCGGATATGGCCGCCGAATCCGGCACGAGCTTCGCCGATCCCAAGATCAGGCCCATCCTCACCAGAGCCGCGACCGCGATATCCCCGCAGCTCGACCACTGGACGGCCCAGTCCGACAGCGCAAAGCTCACGCGCCTCAGCCTGCGCGTGCTCGCCCTCACGCACACGCAGGATGCACTCAAGAAAATCCAGGCACACGCCGAAAATCCCGCCGACATCCCCCTCAGGATCAACGCCATCGATGCCCTGGCGGCCTTCGATACAGACGACAGCCGCCGTCTTCTCCGCAAATACGCCACCGACAGCGCCTACCTCATCCGGGCGACGGCCATACAGCATCTCGATCCCGCAAATCCCGAAGACAAACAAGTCCTCCAGAATGCCCTCAACGACGACTACGCGCTCGTCGCCAAAACAGCCGCCGCACGGCTGAACTGACCCCTACGCGCCGCCCCTGCCCGTCTGTGCCCCATTTTAGGCAATGTTCTACAAGACTCTCTGGGCACCCCAAACACGGGTGAGCGCAGGCCCCACGCCAAACGCGTGTGGGCACCACACAATCGGCGCGTGAGGTCTGGAAAAGCCTCTTTTTAGCAGGGGGAAGCCTCCCCCTGCGCGGCTATTTGCGCCTGTGACGTGTCACGACACGTCTCAGGCACACATACGCCGCTACCCCCTCGACGGGGAACTTGACACGATATTTTATATTCTATAGAAAATAAGTTTCTGGATGCCATTTAAACAACACACGTGAGGATACGACATGACAAGTATTGCATTTCACCCAAATAAGAGAATGGAGATGAGCCACCAAACGATCACTCATATTCCTCATACAAAGCGATGCTGCATCATGGACATGCGCCTCGCGCTCCTGACGTGCGCGATCATGGCATTCGCGCTGCCCCCGGCATCCGCCAGCGCAGAAGATTCATGCGACACACTGAGCAGCAACAAGACCTGGTCGGCCGGTATCACCGAGCTCATCCAGACCATGAAAGCCGACGACATGCAGAAAGCCAAACAGCAGGCCAAAGCGCTCACCGATATCTGCCCGAACGCCCCGATGCTCAATTACATGCAAGGCAAGATCGCCGAGTCGCTCGGCGAAAAAACCGAAGCGCTCTACTACTACCAGAAGGCAAGCGAAAACACCTATCATTTCGCCGTAGAGCCTGAAAATGCAAAAAAAATCTGGTACACAAGATACGAAACAGAGCATCCAGAACGCACGGCATCGGCCGTCACAACCAATAGCGACTACGTATCATCTCTTGAATCCGAGATCGCGGAGCTCAAAAAGATAAACCATGCGCAGCAAATCAGCGATACGCAAAAGCTCATGTGGACAGGCGTAGGCCTCGGCATCGGCGGCCTCGTGATCACGGGCACAGGCCTCGGCATCGTCATGAACCAAGCCCATAAATATGAAACCAAAAAATTGAACAGCGACAATCCGGATGTTCAGGCCTATACATTTTCGACCACATATACCGCTGGCTGGGCATTCATCGGCGTGGGCGCGACTCTTACGGTCACCGGCGCGATACTCGCTGGCATTTTCGGCTCCAGATACGCTGCTTATCAGAAAGACTCAGATTATTCATTCGCCTTAACACCGACGAGCGCATCTTTTACATTTAACTTCTAAGGAATCAAAATATGAAAAAATATACTTTTATGATTCTTTGCGCCATGCTCATGGCAGGATGCGAAAGCGGTTTTATCATCACAAACGAATGCACAAAGGGGACTGCTACATGCCTCGATGGGAAATTGTTGCTATGCGTTTCCGATGACGATATCTCCATTTTTTTAAATGAAAACAATATTCACAATACAGATGCTTTCACATCCGTGCTCACCATCGAATGCAAAAATGGCTGCGACGGTACAAACGCATGTCTCTGCCCCAATACATGCACACAAGGCTGCAACACCGATGGCAGCTGCAAAACAGCTGAATGTAAAAACGGCACCGATGGCAGCTGCATAACGACTGAATGTAAAAACGGCAACGACAACACGGGCGCATGCATCTGCCCCAATACATGCATACACGGCTGCAACACCGATGGCAGCTGCATAACGACTGAATGTAAAAACGGCAACGACAACACAGGCGCATGCATCTGCCCCAATACATGCATACACGGCTGCAACACCGATGGCAGCTGCAGAACGACTGAATGTAAAAACGGCAACGACAACACAGGCGCATGCATCTGCCCC
>JAFZFY010000194.1 GCA_017555665.1 Pseudomonadota bacterium
CGCGCCGTATGCCGCAGGCATAGGCGCGATGCAAACGCCGCGTATGCCGTCAGGCATAGCGGCCCAGAGAAGTAAAGACGCGCGGTCTGCGCGTCTCATAAAGATCCGCACGCGTCGTGTGACGTGTGCCGATAGGCTGGAAAATCAATCGCCGCTCAGCAATGCGCCGATGATCGTCAGGATGAGGCCCGCGCCAGACGCGATCGCGCCGCCGATGATCATCTTGCCGGCCGTTGCCAGGGAGGCTTTGCTTTCGGAGAGCATTTCGTCGGCTGATTTTGTCGAGATCAGGACATTGTGTTTGTTCGATTTGCGGAGACGGAATTCGCCCATGTTGTCGCAGACCGAGCCAACGACGGTGAGGTTGCGGTCGAGACCGATGATCTCTTCGACATATTTGATCGTTTCGGGCGTGCCGCTGTTGCCGGTCATGCGGCTCATGTTCGACATCGAGCTCATGTTCGAGCTCATGTTCGAGCTCATGTTGCTGGAGCACATGTTCGAGCTCATATTCGAGCTCATGTTGCTGGAGCACATGTTCGAGCTCATATTCGAGCTCATGTTGCTGTCGCCGAAGAAGTTGCCGAGGTTGATGTTGAGGCGGCCGAGCGAAAGATTGACGCCGTTCATGTTGTTGCGGAAATTCGTTTCCGATTTATCCACAGACTTGAGGAGGCCTTCAAATACGCCGTCCTGGGGTTCGACCGTGATCTTGCCCGTGCCGTCATCGATCTGGAAGGACTGGACGCAGCTCGAACCGGAGTCGAGCGTGTCTTCGACCTGGCGCGTTTTGGGAACCTGACGCTTGTTGCCGTTCGCGTCGGTCTGTTCTTCCATGTAATGCTCGGTGCGCTTGAGCGTGACGCGATATGAATAATACAGGCACGGCACGTTTCCGATGGGGCTGGTGAGCGGGTTGTCGCAGATCGGCTTGCCCATGACTGTCGCGTTTTCTTTGATCGCGCCGTCATCGCCGATTTCACTGAGCGATGCCTTGGTTTCCTGAAGGATGGGGAGCAACTCGCCAATCTTCTGCTTGCCTGCGCCGCTGAGCTGGTCGATGCGCGTCTGGGCACTGCTCTTGTTGACCGCGCCGACGATCGTGACGATGATACCAATGACGAGAGCGAGAATACCAATAATTAACATGTCTGCCTCTTTGTATGATGTGTGAATGGGGAATGATTACATTTCTTCGACTTCTGTGCCGGCGATGCCGTTGCCGCGTTCGCGTTTTTTCTTTTCAACGGGTTTTTCGTCTTCCGGAACCGTCTTGTGCGGCGGGATCGGCTGGGCGTCGCGATAAGCCGTCGTGATGCGCAGGTTGATGGCATCGAGGAACAGCTTTTTGAAAGCGCCGATCGGTGTCGTGAAGCGCGCGCCGCGAATCTCGATGGACCAGTAAAGCGGGCGTTGCGGCGTGTCCGAATAGTCGCAGAAATACATTTTATCGGCAAAGCGCATGATCATTTCGTGATAGACAGGCGCATCGTCGTTGTAGCCTTTTTCGAGGAAGATCTCGTGCGGGGAGGGGCCCGGTTCAAAGTAGATCTCGGTCCAAGTCTCGGCGATGGCTTCATCTACGGGGCTCGCAAGGCCGCGAAGCGCGAGCTGCGAAACAATCGCATAGACGGCCGCTTTGGGCGGGCGATAGCCCGGACGCTCGCTCGTAATCATGATGTCATAGCGATGAATGCGTTCGTTTTCGGGCACATCGGGAAGATCGTCTTCATCAGCCTTTATCTCGGCGGCTTCGGCCTTTTCCTCGGCCTTTATCTCGGCGGCTTCGGCCTTTTCCTCGGCCTTTATCTCGGCGGCTTCGGCCTTTTCCTCGGGCTTAATCTCGGCGGCTTCGGCCTTTTCCTCGGGCTTTATCTCGGCGGCTTCGGCCTTGGCTTCTGTGGCTTCGACTTTGACTTCAGCTTCAGCTTTTTTGGTTCGTTTGCGCGTCTTTTTCGGTTCAGTTTTTTCTGCCATGTCTTTTCCTTCAAAAATAGTGCACAAAAAATGCGAGACAAAGCGATATTCTATCAGAAAGCCACTTGAATATGCCACATTTTTAGGTAAGTTCTGTCGCTTCGCCTTTGGCGATACGCGCCAGTGGCACGCGCCTATGCCTGCCGGCATACGGCGCGTGGAGCCGCATTTGTGCGCGCCTATGCCTGCCGGCATACGGCGCGTTGTGCACATTTCTGAATCTAAGAGCCTGTTTAGTATCTCTGGATGAGGTGGCGCTGGAGTCCTATCAAGCACGCTGAAGGCGTGCAAAGCGTACAGCCAGGGGTGAGCGTAGCGTAACCCCAGGTTAGATGGTCATCACAACCCCAAGCACGCTGAAGGCGTGCAAGGCTCATGACGAACTCTATGTTTTCAATGATTATTTTGCCTGGCACCCATTCAGGGTGCGTATTTGATGGAATCCTTTTCCCCGGGGGTGCGTCCTTCGGGCTTCCCCCGGGCTGTACGCCTGCACCCATTCTGGGTGCTGATGTGAAATACTAACAGGCTCTAAGCTCATGTATTGTTCAGTCGTGATATTTTCAAGGCCGCTGGAGCCGTTATCCTATGCGTTGCCGATGCCTGCAGAAGTCGGCGTGGTCGTGCAGGTGCCGCTTGGGAGGCGTTCGTGTACCGGGATCATCACGGCGATTACCGATCAGAAGCCTGATTATCGGGGCACGATACGCCGGATTCTCGAAGTCGTCGATCCGACCCCTGTCATCTCTGGGCCGCTCATGGCGACGTTGCGGTTTATGGCGCAGTATTATGGGGTGCCGCTCGGGTTCTGCCTCAAGCTGGCGATGCCCGGCGGGATGATGCGTGCAGGCGCGTGTTATTATCACGCCGGCAGGCGTGACGGTCTGCCGGAATCGCCGTGTGTCGGCGACAAAAAGCCAGAAAAGTCGCCAGAAAAGACGCTTTTTGATGAAGCCGTCGCGCCGTCATCTGCCTCGGAAACGCCCCTGGTCGATCTCGTGTTTGACGCGCTTCGCGCATCAGCCTGCGGCTTGACAGAGACGGAGCTGCGGAAACGCTTTAAGTTCGAGGGGGATACATTTTCCCGATGGGTCGCGGCGGGCGTGCTTGTGCCGGAGTGGCGTCTGGATGCCGAGAGAAGCAAGGAGACGACAGAGGCGTGTTATGCCGTGACAGATGCCGAGATTCCCAAACGCTTCGGGCGCAAGCAGCAGGAGATCTACGCGTGGATCAAAGCGCAAGGCGGCACGGCCAAGCATTCGGCTGTTCTGGCGCAGTTCGGGTCGTGTTCGCCGATGCTGCATCGGCTTGAGGAACTCGGGTTGATCGCGACGACAGAAGTGGCGAGGAACAAGACCTCGTTTGATTCGATCGTTCCGATCGTGCACGATATCGTGCGCACGGAAGAGCAGGAAGCAGCGGTTCAGGCGGTCGTCTCGCATCAGGGGTATGGCGGCTTTCTGCTGTTTGGCGTGACGGGAAGCGGCAAGACCGAGGTGTATCTTGGCGTGATGGAAGCGATCCGCGCCCGTGGCAAGGGATGTATCTTTGTTTTGCCCGAAATCGCGCTTACGCCGCAGTTCTGCGCGGTCTTTAAGGGGCGTTTCGGCGACGATGTGGCGGTGCTTCACAGCGGTCTTGGGGAAAGCGAGCGTTTCGATACCTGGACGCGCATCCGCGAGGGGCGGATCCATATCGCGATCGGGCCGCGCAGCGCGTTGTTTGCGCCTGTCAGGGATCTCGGGCTGATCGTGATCGACGAGGAACACGACAGCTCGTTCAAACAGGGCGAGACGCCGCGCTATCACACGCGTGATATGGCGTTATTTTTGGGGATGAAGTGCGGCTGTCCAGTCATTCTGGGTTCGGCGACGCCGTCCCTTGAGAGCTACACGCTTGCGCTAACGGGGCGCTTGAAGATGCTGACGCTGACGCGTCGGCCGCAGGCACGCCCGATGCCCGATATCCACATCGTCGATATGCGCAACCGCCCGAAGCCTGAGATCCCCGAAGGCATGGATGAGGAAGGCAAAGCAGATCTGATGCTTCGGAACAGGCTGCTTTCGGATGCGCTGATCCAGGCGCTTCACGAGACGCTTGGCCGTGGCGAGCAAGCCATCATATTCCTCAATCGCCGTGGTTTTTCGACGTTCATCCAGTGCGATTATTGTGGCTATGTCATGCGGTGTCCGAACTGCGATGTCGCGCTGACGTATTACAAGTATTCGGGCGAGCTTCATTGCCATTATTGCGACTACGTGGATCGTCCGGGCGGGGTATGCCCGAGGTGCAATCGGTCTGAGCTGAACTTTACAGGATATGGCACGGAACGTCTTGTGTCGCTCTTGGAAGCGGAATTGCCCGGCGCGCGTATCGACCGCCTTGATCGCGACCGCGCCACGGTGCGAGGCATCCAGCGCGTGCTGGATGCGTTCAGAAATGGCGAGTTGGATATATTGGTGGGCACGCAGATGATTGCCAAAGGTCACGATATCCACAATGTGACGCTCGTTGGGATCATCAATGCGGATATGGGGCTGAACATGCCTGATTTCAGGGCATCGGAGCGAACCTATCAGCTTTTGACGCAGGTGAGCGGCCGCGCGGGGCGCGGGGATCATCCGGGACGCGTGATCTTGCAGACGCTGATGCCGGATCACCCGGCCATACGCGGCGTGATCGAGCGCGATTATGTCTCGTTTGCCGCCCAGGAAATCGAGATTCGGCGCGCGCTTTCGTATCCGCCGTTTGCCTATATGGTCATGATCCGCTTTGAAGGGGAGGATTTCTTGGATACGGAGCGGTTTTCGGTGCGTTATGCGGAGATCGCCCAACGCCAGCTTCGCGATATGTCGAAAGGGCGCGTGCTCGGCCCGGCCCCGTCCCCGATCCCGATGCTTTGCAGCAAGGCGCGCTATCAGCTGTTCTTGCGCCATCAGGATCGCGGCCAGCTGCATGCCTGGCTGGGCGATATCATGCGGCAGACGGCGGAACTCTGTGCGGCACACGACAAAATACGGGTCATTGTGGATGTCGATCCGTATGATATGCTGTAATTTTTCAGGTGATTTGTCCTATATCGCCCGTTTGTGGTAAGATATGGCGCGTATATGTTGGGGGAATGTTGCCGTCCGGCTGCATTTTGTAAAAGCTGGCGCTGATTGGGAGTGATTGACCGTGAACAGAACGCGAATTGCAATCATAGCTGTTTTGCTGATGTTGCTGTTGGGCTGTGAGCCTGAGACGCAAGTGCCGAGCGATATATGTCCGAATAATCCCCATAAGCGCAAATCGGATCCGTGCGGTTGCGATGAGGCCAATGAGGTCCTGAATATCGTGACCGGCACATACACATGTGTATCGGAAGACCTCTGCCCGAATGATCCGGATAAGACGAGCCCCGGCATTTGCGGTTGCGGTGTATCGGACGAGGTCGGGCCGTCTGGGATCCCGATCTGCCTGACAGATAACGTGGATCTTTGCCCTCAGGATCCAGAAAAGACGCAGCCAGGCGTGTGCGGCTGCGGCGTGAAGGATATCATTGACCCGAAGACAGGCACGTATAACTGCCTTTTGGGTACGGATCTGTGCCCGGATGATCCTGAAAAGACGACCCCCGGCGTATGCGGCTGCGGCGTGCCGGACGATAAGGATCCCGAGACGGGCATCCCGGTTTGTCTTGAAGATATCGACCTCTGCCCCGGTGATGAGAGCAAGCTGCGTCCCGGCATTTGCGGCTGCGGGGTATCGGATGACGACACGGATAGCGATGGCTATGTCGATTGTGAGGATGCGTGCCCGAATGACGAGACCAAGTATCAGGATGAAGGGATCTGCGGCTGCGGCACGCCGGATACGGCGCAAAACCTGCTCGACACGGATGGCGACGGGATCCCGTTTTGCCTGGATGTGTGCCCGTCGAGCAAGTGGAAGTCTGCAGATGACGGTTGCCCATGCACGAGCCTGGCTTATACGCTGAACAGCACGCCGGGGTGTGCGGAGATCATCGCGACAGCAAATGATTTTCTGGCATTCAGGAACCGCTGGAATGCAGGGGAATATACGCAGACGGGGGCAGCCAGCGACCTTGCGTTTATCGTTGTGGACGATATCAACCTAGGGAGCGCGACCTCGATCGCGCCCGAAAACTGGGAAGGTGTCGGGACAAAGGACGAGCCATTCAGCGCGATCTTTTTGGGAAATGGTCATGTCTTTTCGGCGATCAAGACTGCTGGCACGACCGAGCAACGGCTGACATTCGGATCAGAGACGGCATCTGCCGTGGCGCTGTTCGGCTATACCAAAGGTGCCTATATCGAGAATCTTCAGGTGCGCATGAACTTTTCGGGCGCGAGTCAGGTGGCAGGGCTGATCGCGAATGCAGAAAAGACGACGGTATCGCGTGTGACCGTGTCCGGGGAGATCGGTGCCGAGAATATCGCTGGCGGCGTTGTCGCGCAGTTTTCGGGCGGTTCGCTCAAGAATATCGTGTCTTCGAGCAACGTGACGGTGTCGGGATCGATCGCGGGCGGCATCGTGGGCTATTTGACAGAAGCGCAGGTGAGCCAGGCCAGGACCTCCGGCACCATATCCGCAGGTGCCTTTGCCGGCGGCTTCGCCGGTGTCGTCACCAAGGCTTCGACGTTGAGCAATATCGCTACGGGCGGCAGTGTTTTGGGCGGCAGCATATCCGCCGGGATGATCGGCGAGCTTTCGGCGCGCTCGACGCTTGTCAACGCCTATACGACCTCAAAAGTGACATGCAAAAATAAACCGTGCGCATCCATGATCTCGTATATCAACGAGTTCTCGACGGTCAAGAATGCCTATACGACGGGCGTGGTGATCGATGAAGTGCCCGTAGAGCCTGTATGCGAGCCCGAAGATCCGGCGTGTGATCAGGACATCTGTGATCCCGAAACGGATCCGGAATGTCAGACGGAGCCGGAAGAGCCTTGTGATCCCGAAACAGATCCGGCGTGCGAGCCGGAACCTGAGACGTGTGCGCCCGATGATCAGGAATGTCTCGACCGCGAACAGGCAGAAAAAGAAGAGAAGGAAAAACTTGATCCATCCAACAAAATGATGCTGTTGAGCAGTTCGACGGCTTCACTGATCGCGGCTTTCGGCAGTGCGGATAATGTCGTCGATAAGCTGTATTATTGGGAGCAGATCAAGGCTGGACAGATTCCGGAAGGCGCGCTCGAACTCGGCACGGTGTCGAATATCTTTGCATTCGATTATTCCAAGACGCTCATGCCATACGTTCGCCCCTCAAACACGAAGCTCTTAACGATCCTGAAAGAAAATCTGCTTTGCAACAACACCGCATGCACGCTTGACGGCATCAGCTGTTTGCAATGGGATCAGGGAACGTTCCAGATCAGCACGAACGCAGGCGCAAGCACCGTCTCGATTCCGCTGCTGCGCATCTCAGCCAACTGATAAGCAACGCTGGCCGCCTATTGCTTCGCAATACGGCGGCTGTACGGCGGCTATTGCATACGCCGCCGTCTGTGTGAACGTTATTTATAATTCGCGCGGCGTATGCGCAGCATAGCCGCGCTTTTTTTTGCGAGCCGTATGCGCTAACGGCGCATAGGCGAACATGCGCCGCGTATCGGCATAAGCCGATAGCGGCGCGCCAAAGATTATGACTTAACGCTGAAGGTCATCTCGCCATTGACGCAATCGACGCAAATCGTAGCATTTTCGGGTATCGGCGTCGAAAGCAGGAAGCGAGCGAGCGGGTTTTCGAGGTCTCGCTGGACCGCGCGTTTGAGCGGACGTGCGCCATAGGCGATATCGCAGCCGGATTCGGCGAGTGCGTTGAGCGCATTTTGAGACAACTCAAGGCTGAGCTTGCGCTCGGCGAGGCGTTTTTCGAGGTGCGAAATCTGAATCTTGAGGATCGCGCCGATTTGGTCGCGCGAAAGCGGATCGAAGGTGATGATTTCATCAACACGGTTGAGGAATTCGGGCTTGAACATGCTGCGCATGCGGGTCATGACCGCGTCTTTCTTGGCTTCGGCGGTCATGTCGGTGCGCTGAAGGATGTCGCTGCCGACGTTGCTCGTCATGATGATGACGGTGTTTTTGAAATCGACGGTGCGGCCTTTTGAGTCGGTGAGACGGCCATCATCGAGGATTTGGAGGAGCATGTTGAAGACATCGGCGTGGGCTTTTTCGATTTCATCGAAGAGGACGACGCTGTAGGGTTTACGGCGCACGCCTTCGGTGAGCTGACCGCCCTCGTCATAGCCGACGTACCCCGGAGGTGCGCCGACGAGACGGCTGACGCTGTGTTTTTCCATGTATTCGCTCATATCGAGACGAACCATGCACGACTCATCGTTGAAGAGGAGATCGGCGAGTGATTTCGCGAGCTCGGTCTTGCCGACGCCGGTGGGGCCGAGGAAGATGAAGCTGCCGATCGGGCGTTTGGGATCTTGCAAGCCAGCACGCGAACGACGGACGGCATCGGAAACGCTTTTGACGGCTTCATCCTGGCCAATGACGCGCTCGTGAAGGCGTTTTTCGAGCTCGAGGAGTTTTTCCTGCTCGCCAGCGAGCATTTTCTGGACGGGAATGCCGGTCCAACGGGCGACGACGGAAGCGATATCTTCGGCGGTCACGGCCTCGCGAAGGAAGGACTGACGTTTATCGGCGTATTCTTTCATCTCGGCCGTAATCGAAGCGATTTTCTTTTCGATTTCGGGGAGACGGCCATAGCGGATTTCGGCGGCGCGGTTGTAATCGCCTTGACGCTGGACATTTTCGAGGTCAACGCGGAGCGCATCGCGTTCGGCGCGGCATTCTTTGATGGCCTGAAGCAGTTCGCGCTCGTGTTTCCACTGGGCTTTCATGCCGGAAGATTTTTCGCGGAGATCCGCGATCTGGGCTTCGGTCTGCTGGAGCCTTTCTTTGGATGCGTCGTCGTTTTCGCGAAGCAGCGCTTGGCGCTGTATCTCGAGTTCAATGAGTTCGCGCTCGATGTTGTCAATCGGGGTCGGGAGGCTTTCGGACTCCATCTTGAGCTCGGCTGCGGCTTCATCGACGAGGTCGATGGCTTTATCGGGCAAGAAACGATCGGCGATATAGCGCTTGCTGAGGTTTACAGCGGCAATGATTGCGCCATCGGTGATGTGAATACCGTGATGGATTTCGTATCGCTCACGGATACCACGGAGAATTGTGATGGCATCCTGAACGGACGGTTCATCGACCATGACGGGCTGGAAACGCCGTTCGAGTGCAGCATCCTTTTCAATGATGCGGTATTCCTTGAGTGTCGTCGCGCCGACGCAGCGCAACTCGCCACGCGCGAGCGCGGGCTTGAGCATATTGGAGGCATCCATTGCGCCTTCGCCGCCACCGGCGTGCACGAGTGTGTGGAGCTCATCAATAAAGAGGATAATCTCACCGTTCGCTTGCGCGATTTCGTTGAGGACGCTCTTGAGCCTTTCTTCGAATTCGCCACGATATTTTGCGCCGGCGACGAGAAGACCGAGGTCGAGCGACAGAACACGCTTATTTTTGAGGGATTCCGGGACATCGCCGGCGGCGATACGCTGTGCAATACCTTCGGCGATAGCGGTCTTACCGACACCGGGTTCACCAATGAGGACGGGGTTGTTCTTTGTCTTTCGGCTCAGAACCTGAAGGGTACGACGGATCTCTTCGTTACGGCCGATAATCGGGTCTATCTTGCCTTTTCGCGCATCTTCGGTGAGGTCTCGCGTGTACTGTTTAAGCGCTTCGAACGTCGCTTCGGGGTTTTCCGTGGTCACTCGCTGGTTGCCGCGCACATCGACGAGCGCGTGGAGCAAGTCTTCATATTTCACACCGCAGGCGGTCAGGACTTCGCGAGCCTGGCATTTTTCGCGGGCCATTGCGAGGATCATGTGTTCTGTGGACACATATTCATCGCGCATATCCTGGGCAATGCTCTGACATGCTTCGAGAACGCCGTTGAGTTCGCGCGACATGCTGGCATCGGTGCCGTTGACGCGCGGCAGGCGGTTGAGGGCTTCTTCGGTGCGCGCCTGGACTTCTTTGGCGCCGATACGTTCAAAGAGCGAGGCGACGATGCCGCCCTGCTGGCAGAGCGCGAGCAAAAGGTGCAATGATGTCAGCTCGCTGTTTTTGCGCTGTGAACAGATGCGCTGCATGGTTTCAATGGCTTCTCGTGATTTAATCGTCAATTTATCTAATCTCATAACAATAACCTCCATTTGTTCATCATTAGGGAACTAGCTTCACCGCTTTGGGAAGCGGCGGAACAAAAGGGGAAGATAGACACGGTTGCACGAGGTCAAGGGGAATTCGGAATGCGACATTTGGAATTCGGAATTCGGAATTGGGGCGCGAAATCCTGAGCAAGATGGAATAAAAACGCGGCGAAATGGCTTCTATATGGGAATGCAAGCGAATTGTATGCATCGCTATACACACTGTGATATGCAAAGATGCTTGCACTAATTTGGAATTTCGCATAAAAGGCAACGGATTTTCCAGATTCTGGGCGCGATCTGGCGTGTCTGGAATCTGATTCGACTGGTGATAGTTTTAGGGGGAAAACCTCAACATGAGGCCATGTTCCTCAGTTTTTCTTAGGAGTAAAAAAGACAAATGAAACGTGCGATTATCGTCCTGGCTGCAATTTCACTGTTCAGTTTTTCGGCATGCAAGAAAGTTGAGCAGAGCGCTCCTGCCCCTGCAGCTCCAGGAGTGGAAGCTGTAGCCGCAGCCCAGACAGTTGATGCAGCAAAATCGCTGGTTCTCCAGCTCAATGTTCTTCCTGTCAAGGCGGCGACAGAAGCAGCCAAGACCAATGCTAAGGTCACGATCGTTGAGTTTAGCGATTACGAGTGCCCGTTCTGCTCGCGTGCGGAGCCGACGATCGCCGACATCATGAAGCAGTATCCGAATGACGTCCGCGTCGCGTTCGTCAACAACCCGCTTCCGATGCACAAGAATGCCGAAGGCGCCGCGAAAGCAGCACTCGCCGCTCAGCGTCAGGGTAAATTCTGGGAAATGCACGAAGCTCTGTTCGGCAATCAGCGTGGTCTGAACGATGCTTTCTATACGCAGAAAGCCGCAGAACTCGGTCTTGATGCAGCAAAATTCGCGGCAGACATGAATGATCCCGCGATCAAGAGCCTGATCGACAAAGGTATGAAAGACGGCGCTGCCTATGGCATCTCTGGAACGCCTTCGTTCCTGATCAACGGCGTGCTCCTCGTCGGTGCGCAGCCCGTGGATGCCTTCAAGAAAGTCGTTGACGCAGAGCTCGCTCGCGCGAACCAGACGGCAGGCGCCAAGAACCTCAGCGGCGATGCCCTCTATGAAGAACTCGTCAAAACGGCTCCGAAACCCGCTCCCGAAGAGCCCGAAGAAGAAGCCCCGACCGGCCGTGTCCACGTTGACCTGACGAATGCACCGGTTCTCGGCAATGCAGATGCCCCCGTCACGATCGTTGAATTCACGGACTTCCAGTGCCCGTTCTGCAGCAAAGCCAACAAGACGCTCCATGAGCTTCTCAATGCCAACCCGGACAAAGTCCGCATCGTGTTCCGTCACTATCCGCTTCCGTTCCACGACAAAGCCAAGCTCGCGCACCAGGCCGCAGAAGCCGCAAAAGCACAGGGCAAATTCTGGGAATACTATGACAAACTGTTCGACCACCAGAACGCTCTCGATCGCGACAGCCTGATCAAGCACGCGAAAGACCTCGGTCTTGACGAAGCCAAATTCGTCGCCGATATGGACAGCCCGGCAACCGTCGCCGTCGTCGAAGCCGACCTCAAAGCCGGTAGCGATGCAGGCGTCCGCGGCACACCGCACTTCTTCCTCAACGGCACGCTCCTCAGCGGTGCTCAGCCTCTCCCGGCCTTCCAGGGCGCGCTCAACAAAGAGCTCGAAGCTGCTCAGCCTTACATCGCCAAAGGCCTCAAGGGCAACGCGCTCTATGAGCAGGTCATCAAAGACAACAAGCCTGCACCGCTCGTCGTCGATATCGCCGGTTCACCCTTCAAGGGCGCGGCTGATGCACCTGTCACGATCATCCAGTTCTCCGACTTCCAGTGCCCGTACTGCTCGCGCGTCGAAGGCACGATCGATCAGCTGATGGCCGATCCTGCATACGCCGGCAAGATCAAGGTCGTCTTCAAGCAGCTCCCGCTGCCGTTCCATGACAAAGCTCAGAAAGCTGCAGAAGCCGCTCTCTTCGCGAATGCCAACGGCAAATTCTGGGAAATGCACAAGAAGATGTTCGACAACCAGGGCGCGCTTGATGTCGAAAACCTCAAGAAATATGCGACCGAAATCGGTCTGGATGCCGCCGCACTCGAAGCTGCGCTTAACAGCGACCAGTACAAAGCCGCTGTCGAAGCCGATGCCGCAGCAGCCGCTGGCGTGAAAATCTCTGGCACGCCTTCGTTCATTATCAATGGCGTGAGCCTCGTCGGTGCCCAGCCGATCGACAAGTTCAAGTCAGTGATCGATGCCGCTCTCAAGGATGCTGGCAAATAATCGCGTCTGAACGGATTTTGGGGAAGACACGCCCGGTCGTGTTACGCACGATCGGGCGTGCACATTAAAGAAACGTTTCACGATCCGTGATCCCCGTGAAGATATAAAAAAAACCGCCATTTCTGGCGGTTTTTTTTTATCCAGGCATATCGTGATCCCGAATTTACCCACTATAAAGGGAAGTCAGTTTGCCGATGAGCTCGTCGCCAAAGGCGAGGTAGCCGATGCAGCAGAGCATCAGCACGAAGTACAGGATCGCCATGCGGATGTTTTTCTGAGTGATGGAATGGATCGCCAGGCCAAGAAAAATCACGCCGACGATAATCGGAGTCCAGAAAGTCGTCAGATGATCGTTCCAGTTGACGATGTATTCTTTGATGGGGTGTTCGAGAAATTTCATAAGGCATAAAAAAGCCCGCGTGTTGCGGGCGTGAAAGCTTAGAGGAGACCGGCGACGAGGTCACGGACTTTCGCGGGGGCGTTGCCGATGACACGGCCGACTTCGACACCGTTGCGGAAAGCAATGATCGCCGGGATGGATTGGATGCGCCATTTGGCTGAAGCGGCGGGGGAGTCATCGACATTGCATTTGGCGATCTTGACTTTGCCGGCGTATTCATCCGCGAGCGCCTCGATCGTGGGGCCGAGTGCGCGGCAGGGACCGCACCAATTTGCCCAGAAATCAACGACGATCAAGGCGGAGGCTTTGACTTCGCTGTCGAAATTTTCATCGTTCAGGTGAAGAAGATTGCTCATGATGTGTTCCTTGTATGAATGGGGGTTATCAGAACGCGATAATGTGCATGCGTTCCAGTTCGAGTAGTATGGTTGCTGTTTCTTCGGCAGACCAAGCCGAGAGGTCGATGATATCTTGCAGCGAGGTGATGCCGTCGATCATCGAGATGATGAAACCGGCGCGTGAGCTGATATCTTTTCGCGTGATGATCTCGCTGAGCTTGCATGTCAGCGAGGGCGTTCTGGTGAGCGGCGCGAGTCTGTCGAGCGGCCCGATGTCGGGTTCCATGGGGTTTGCAGGCGGGAATACGGGCGACATGGAGGGTTTTGTCGGCCGTTTGTCGCTGTCGGACTGAGCGCGCCCGATGTTTGAGCGTTCGTTTGGATCGCCGACCTTTGAGAGATCGCGTCCAAGCCCGGAGAGGTCGGCACGTTTGAGCGAGTGCAGGTGCGCGCTAGAGGAGAGCGAGGAAAGGCTCGGTATGGTGGAGCGCGGCGTGGCATCGAAATCGCTCATGATGGCGGCGAGGTTTCGGGATGGAATCCTTTTGTTTCCAGGCTTTTGTGCCGGCGGTATGGATTTGCTGAAAGCATTGTCCTGGGCGGGCTTGTCTTCAAAGATATTGAGAGACGAGTTGCTCAGGCTTGCGAAGTCGATATCACGGCTGGGGTGTTCTCTGACGCCGGATTGTTCTCTGGCGCTGGGGTGTTCTCTGGCGCTGTCTTCGAAATCGAGGTCGAAGCTGCTGCGCACAGACTTGCCTGTGGGCGGCGGCGTGAAGCTGAACCGTTTGTCGGGCGTGCCCGGGATGGGGTGCCGTTCGGCAGTTTCGAGGTTTGCGCCGGGTATTTTCGGAGAATTGGAGCTTCCGAAATCAAGCTCGAATATATCGGACATGCCAGCATGTGCAGGCGTGCCGAATAAGTCGTGTGAATTCACGCTTTCGGAGACAAGCGAGCGATCGTTTTGTTTTTCAAAGCGGGCATCCGGGGCGCGTACAGCGGCCGGGATGGGCGTGTGCGTCTGGATCGGCTTTGACTGGAGCGATTTCGGAACGGGCGTCTGGCTCGAAAAGCTGGTCGGAAGCGGTGTTTTGATGCAGTGTATGGACTCGTTGTTTCGATCGATATTGGCAGACTGGATGCGCTGATGGACTTCCTCTTCGCTGAGAAGGTCGCCGCCAAAAAACATGGTCTTGTTTCGTTTTTTTGCCGTGGGTGTTTCGGACTGCCGGAATGTCGGGATTTTTGAGGGTTCCGGTTCGGAGGCATGCTCGATGAGTTCGGCGAGCGCGAGGTCGTCGTCTTGATTCGGCAGCTGCATCGTGTCGGGGGAAACGAGCGTGCCGATGCGCACGGCGGGCTGTTCGATGGTCGGTCCCGAGGGCGGGAAATTATCGGGGAAAGAAGGATCTTTCTCGCTGAACGATGCGGGTGCAGACGGATTTTGTTCATCCATCCAGTCGCTGACCGAGAAGTTTAGATCGATGTTCATGTCCTGCGCGGCGTAAGCTGCGATCAGTTCGTCGTAGAACATGAAGACGCTGTCGGGGGCATTTTCAAAAAGCTGCAGCGTGCAATCAATGAGGGGGACGAGTTCGGGGTTGGCGTGCTTGAGTCCTGGGACGGAAGCGAGGGCGACGTTGAGCCCTTGCATATAGAATTGCTCAACCAAACCTTTGATCTCGTCAGGGATGTCTTTCGATGTTCTAATATTCATCATACAGAGAGGTCACATGCTCATAGGGTGCTCCAGACACATTACCTGGCGGCATAATAACGCCCCTATTTAATTCATGTGCGTGCTGATTTCAATGAAAAGCCGCTTGATTTGAGTGGAGGGGGACGGCTCAGCCCATAAACTTGTCTGAAATATGGCGAGCATTGCGGACAGGCAAGTAGGCCGTAGATGGCAGGCGGTGGTTAGCCGCAC
>JAFZFY010000195.1 GCA_017555665.1 Pseudomonadota bacterium
AAACAATATTCGAATATATCTGCAAAACATTCATACCTCTTGTTATATCAACACAATGATTGCTTACACCACTACTAACATCTCCTTCAAATCCTAGTATTTCTTTCAATTCTTGAGCATTTGTAAAATCGATTTGACTACTTAATTTACAGTGATATGCATTCGATTCAGAAGTACATCACAGCAGCGGCATTTTGTTTGAGCCTATCGGCCCCTCTGCTTGTCCTTCCAGAACTTGCAGAGGCGCAGACCGTCGAGCTTCAGGCATCCGGATCAGACATATATGTCGACATGCCTTTCCAGCTGTCTGTCATTGCCACCGATTTTGACGAAAAGCCGCAACCCGAAGTCCAGCCATTCGAGATCGAAGATGCTGATGTACAATTTATCGCCGCATCTCCGCGCATCTCGTCGATGACGACGATCATAAACGGCAAGCGGACCTCCAAAAGAGACGTGACCTATGTCTTTACCTATCAGATAACGCCGAAGCGCGAAGGCGTGTTCACGATACCGCCAGTCGTCGTGCAGCAGGACGGCAAATCCGCAAGCACAGCCAATAGCGTGCGCTTCACGGCATCCACCGTGCCGATGACAAACGACATGAAGCTCGAGCTTCAGATACCGGATCGCAAGTTCTGGGTCGGCGAGACATTCGAGGCCACGCTGGCCTGGTATCTGAGGAAAAGTGTCGGGAACCAGAATTTTAACATCCCGATCCTCCGCATGCCCGACACCTTTGATGTCAGCGAACCCGACGATGTGCCACGAGGCGGGATTCCCCTCCAGGTCGGCAGCCGCACGATCGCTTTCCCCTATTCCAAAGACGATGTCATGGTCAACGGCATCGAATATACGCGATTCTCGATACCGATCCGCCTGACCCCGCTCAAAAGCGGCGTGATCAGCATCCCGGCATCCTCGGTGCAAGCCGAGCTTGTCACTGGGCAGTCGCATGATTTCTTCGGTTTCGGCCAGTCCAGTTATTCGCTGTTCCGCGCCACCGATATCGCGCGGACATGCACGGTCCGAGAGCTTCCGCAAGCCTCCAAGCCGGCGACGTTCTCCAACGCCATGGGCAGCGACTACGCCATCGAAGTCAAAGCCGACCGCACGATCGTCAAAGCCGGCGACTCCATCCTGCTGACAATCGATATCTCGTCGCCGAGTTCCCTCGACGGCCTGATCCTGCCCTCCTTGATAAAAGCCGGTCTCAACGAACAGCTCTTCACCGTCTCGACAGAAGACCCGGTCGGCGAAAACATCAAGGCCGCTCAAAACCGGAACATCAAGCGCTTCAACGTGCCAGTCAGAGTGCAATCGGAGCGTGTCACCGAGATCCCGCCGCTTGCATTTTCTTATTTCAACCCCAAAACCGAGGAATTTTCGACAGTTCGCAGCCAGCCGATCGCCCTGAGCGTCACGGCGGTCAACAAGATCAGCGCCTCGGATGTATTCACGACCAAACGCGATACAGCCTCCCAACCGCAGGCACAAGCCCCAGGCGAAGCCCCCGCAGCCATCCCGGTGCTATCCAACCAAGCTGCCGCCGCGCTCGAACTCAGCCTCAACACGACCGAAGAAGATCTGAGCGACGCGCCGACCCACACCTATAACCGCCCGATACGCGTGGCCTGCTATATCCTGCCCGCCCTCCTTTGGGCAGGCCTGGCCATGTCACGGCGCATCCGCAAAAAACAATCGGCAAACGCCCCGCAAAAAGAAGCCGCGATCGCGCTCAAAAAAGCACTCGACGGCGCTTCCGAGATGTCCGCAAGAGATGCCTCGCCAGCCATCACCAACGCCCTGAGCGCGTTCTGCCAGGCAACCGAGACTTCACAAAAGCCTTTCGACGACCTGAACGAAGCGCTGAGCGACCTCGCCTATCGCCCATCCACTGCCGACAAACCCGTGAACAAAGCGCTCATCGACAAATTCCGCGAAACGATCAAGCAGCATGTCAACCCGGCATTCGCGAAGCTCATATCCTCCCTATTCGCGCTCCTGCTGGTCATCGGCATCGCGCTTGCCCCACAGTCTGCACAAGCCCAATCTGCCTCAGATACCGCGACCTTATCCCAGGCATCCGAAGCCTATCATCGCGCTATGGAGACGGAAGACCGCGCCGAACGCCTCAATCAGTTCAAGCGCGCCTACGCCCTGTTCAACACGCTGTCGGAAAAGCATCCGGATAACCCGGCACTCCTCGTCGATTCCGGGCACGCCGCACTCGGCGCGACCGATTTCGGACACGCCGCACTCGCCTACAGCCGCGCCCTCAAGATCGATCCCACGCGCGAAGACGCGCAAAAAAACCTCGCTTATATCAAGAGTTTCCAAAATGAACCTGTCCGCGCAGGCTCCGAACTCTTTTCTTCATCCTTTTTCCTCAACTCGTTCTTTTCTAAAGACACGCGTCTCCTGCTCGCCGCGTTGTGCTTCGCAGTCGGCTTTCTCCTGATCATCCCGTGGAGCCGCAAGCACCGACGATGGCTCTGCTATCTCTCCACGATTCCGTTCATCCTCTGGATCTGGCTGCTCTCCGGCACCCTGCTTGAGCCCCAATCGGATGCCGCCATCGTCATGAGCGAGTCCTATCTCAAAACCGCCGACAACACAGGAGCAGCCAACGTCTCCCCTGCGCCGCTCGAACCCGGCTTCACCGTCGAGATCCTCAAGACGAGCAACGGCTGGCATCAGGTGCGCACAGCCAATCAGGACAAAGGATGGCTCCAGGCCTCCGCAGTCGAGCGCATCAGCCGCAACCCCTAGAAACCAATCGTTT
>JAFZFY010000196.1 GCA_017555665.1 Pseudomonadota bacterium
CGCGCGTCTATCGGCATGGCCGATACGACGCGCGCTTTGATGTCAGTGCATGAAGCGCTTGAGCCATTTCATGGCGCTTTCGGTGAATGGTGGATATCTGAGCGGGATATCGATCTGCGACTGCAGCAGTTCTGACCGCATGTGGCTGAAAGCCTCAAAGCCAGCGTGTCCATGCGAGCCGCCGTGTCCGCTTTGCCCAACGCCGCCAAATGCCATGTGCACATTGGTGAGGTGCATGAGCGCGTCGTTATGCGCGAAACCTCCGCTGATCAGGCGTTTGGCTCGCTTGACATCCGCGTTGCTGTCGCTGAACAGGTAGGCGGCAAGCGGTGTCGGATGGGCGGCGATCAGTTTCATCGCCTGTCCGAAGGCATCGGGTTCCGTAAGCGTCAGGATGGGCAGTATCGGGCCGAAGATCTCTTCCTGCATGGCTGGGTGAGCCATGTCTGCTTCGATGAGCGTGGGCGCGATGCGGAGCGTTTCGGGGTCGCATTTGCCGCCGAACAGCAGTTTTTCACCTTTGTTGAGCATGCCGCATAGCCGTTCGTAATGGCCTTTGTGGATGATGTGCACGAAGTTGGTCGGTGCGTTTTCGGGACCGAATTGCTCGACGATCGCGGCTTTGAGGGCATCGGCAAGCGCGTCTTTGAGCTTTTCTTCGACGAGGATGTAGTCGGGGGCGACGCAGGTCTGTCCGGCATTGAGGAACTTCGCAAAGACGATACGGCGTGCGGCTGTCTGGATATGGTCGCAGTTCGTGACGATGCACGGGGATTTTCCGCCGAGTTCCAGCACTGTCGGCGTGAGGTGTTCGGCTGCGGCGCGTGTGATATAGTGCGCGGTCTTTGTGCTCCCGGTAAAGAAGATGAAGTCGAAGGGCTCTTTGAGCAGTTCGGATGTCTTTTCTGGCCCGGCCTCGATCACGGCAACCGCTTTGGGATCGAGATATCTGGGAATCGTCTCGGAGAACCACTTTGCGCAGGCAGGCGCGAGTTCTGAGGGCTTGATCACGGTGACGTTTCCGGCGGCGACGGACGCGATAAGCGGGGATACGGCGAGCTGAATCGGGTAGTTCCAGGGGGCGATGATCAGCGCGAGTCCGCGCGGCTGCGGCTGGATCTGGCTCTTTGCGGGCATTAAAAACATAGGCGTGGAAACGCGCCGGGCACGCGCCCATTTGGCGACGTTTTTGAGCACGAATCGCGCCTCGTGCTGCACGAAGCCGATTTCGGTCAGCCAGGCTTCCTCTGCGGATTTGCCGAGGTCTTCCTGTAAGGCTTTGCAAAGGGAGTCGGTCTCTTTTTCGAGCATTTCAAGGATCGCTCGGAGCTGCGATCTGCGCCATTCGATATCGAAGGTTGTGCCGGTCTCAAAATAGGTTCTGAGATTCGCGAGTATCTCTTTCATGGTCGTTTCCTTATGCGGATTGAAAAATATGTCAGACTGTCAGGTCAGCAGGGCGCATGCCGGGCATGTCTGTGGATCGTGTCCCTTGGCTTTGCAGCAGTTCCTGCCGAAATATATCATTTGCAGGTGCCGTTTTGTCCATTCGGAAGCATCAAAAAGGGCGCACAGGTCTTTTTCGACGCCGGCAGGCGTGGCGGCAGATGACCAGCCCCAGCGGTTTGCCAGCCGATGCACATGCGTATCGACAGCAAATGCCGGCACGCCGAATACATGCGACAGAATGACATTGGCTGTCTTTCGCCCGACACCGGGCAGCCGTTCTAATGCTTCTCTGGCCTGCGGGACTTGGCCGTCATACAGCTCGATGAGCGTTTGTGAAAGCCCGAAAATGGCGCGTGCCTTGTTCTGATAAAGTCCGCATGGGCGTATGATCTCGGCGATGCCGGACACGCCGAGATCGACGAGATCAGCGGGGCGCGTGCCGTGTGCCCATAACAGCGGCGTCACTTCGTTGACGCGCTTGTCGGTGCATTGTGCCGATAGCACGACGGCGACTAGGAGCGTGTAGGCATCGGTGAATTGAAGTGGTATCGGCGGATTCGGATAGCGCGTGTCGAGTATAGCGCAGATCTCGTCAAAATGTGCTGGTTTCATAGGAAGGGTGGGACGGTATATGAGGGAGAAATCCTTTCTTTTAAGCTCTGTTCTCCGATTGGGGATATGGATTTTTAAGCCTCAGCCGCCGCTTCGCGGCACCCTCTCCGAAGGGAGAGGGATTCGGGTTCGCTTACGCTTCCCCGTTTTATGTTGTCCAAGCATGATATCCACGCTTGTAGAACACTGTCTCGCGAGTGTCGCGTTGAAGCCGTGCGGTTCAGATTATATCCACGCGTGCAGAACAGAGCCTTCTTTTGTGCCAAAAGAAAGGGCTTCTCCCATACCCCCTTCCCATAGAAAGGCAATATTTTTTGCTGTGTTCAATGCCTTTGGCTATGGATTTTCCTGACCTCACCCGCCGCTTTGCGGCACCCTCTCCAGGTTGGAGAGGGCAGTGGGTTCGCTTGCGCTCACCCATGTTTGGTGTACCCAAACGACGGC
>JAFZFY010000197.1 GCA_017555665.1 Pseudomonadota bacterium
GCCGGAGCTTCCGAACGCGCTGTCTGATCCGAAGCCGGAGCTTCCGAACGCGCTGTCTGATCCGAAGCCGGAGTTCCCGAACGAACTGCCGGTACCAAAGCCGGAGTTTCCGAACGAACTGCCGGTACCGAAGCCGCTGTTCAGCTCATTGGAAGTGCTGAGCGCATTGAGCGCGTCAGAAAAGTCAGATTTAAAAGCATCGGATGTCTGATCTTTGTTGTTGTCTGTCATGAATCATCCTGTCGAATCTGGGTGGTACGGGCGTAGCCCCGAAGAGGGGGGAGCGGCGTATTGGCGAAGCCAATAGCCGCGCGGGGGGAGGCTTCCCCCCGTCAAAAAACCAGCCGGAGGTCATTTGTCGGCCTGGGCGCGTCCGAGTGATTTGAGTTTGTCATTGGCCCACCAGTCATTGGCCTGCAGATCCTGAGGCGGCAGCCATTCGGGGAGTTTCTGCGCATAGCTTCGCGCGCCTTTGAGGAGGTCTTTGGCGGTCTTGGCGGCCTGTTCGCTGACGTTCCACGTGTCGAGAGGCTGGTTGAAACTGACGGCGGCATCGAACGCGCCATACATTTCGGTGACGCTTGAGACGTCCCATGCGTCGAGGGGCTGGTTGAAGCTGATCGCGCGTTCAAACATGTGGTTCATGCGTTTGAGAGATCGTGTGTTCCAGGCGTTGAGCGGCTGGTTGAAACGGATCGCCTTTGAGAACATGTCGTTTGTGTTGTCGACGTTCGAGACATCCCATTTTTCGAGGGGCTGGTTGAAGTTTTCGGCGCCTTCGAACATGTACCACATGGAGGTGACGTTTGAGACGTTCCAGGCTTCGAGTGGCTGGTTGAATGCGGCTGCGCCGGAGAACATGCCTGAAAAGGTGCGTGCGCTTGAGACGTTCCAGGCTTCGAGCGGCTGGTTGAATGCATGTGCATCTCGGAACGTCTCGTAGAAGCTGGTGACATGCGAGACATCCCAATGATCGAGGGGCTGATTGAAGCTTTTGGCACCCCAGAACGCGTGTTCAAGCTCGGTGATGCTCGAAGTGTCCCAGTCGTTGAGCGGCTGGTTGAAGGCATAGGCGTGCTGGAACGTGCGGTTCATCAGGGTGACTTTGGAGACGTTCCATTTGTCGAGTGGCTGGTTGAACGCGGCCGCGCCCTCGAAAGTGCTTGTGAGATCCGTGATGTTCGAAGTGTCCCAGTCGTTGAGCGGCTGATTGAAGGCTTTGGCGTTCTGGAAAGTGCCTCTGAGCGAGGTGACGTTTGAGATATCCCAGAAGCTGAGGTCGGCGTTCATGAGTTCGGTGTTGGCGAACATGAACGCGAGCGAGCGCACGTCCGTGAGGTCGGGTGTATCGGTGGCGCTGATCATCAGATGCTTGCAGTTATTGGCGAAATCGGTCATGGATTTCCATCGTATGTCGCCCCATTGTTGGATGTCGAGGACTTCGGGTTCGGGCCGTTTGAATTTATCCGGCGGCGCATCCATGACCATGATTTCTTTGTATCCGATCTGGATGGCGGCCAGTTCGCCACGGATGGAGACGCGGTAGGTGCCCGCCTTGGGATAGGTGAAGCTGAGCGCGTTTTGTGTCTCATAGACGCCGTCGCCGTCGAAATCGATCTCGAAGTTTGGCTTGAAATCGGGGAAATCCTGATTGAGCGCGGCGCGTTCCTCGTTTGGCAGGGCGTTGTAGCTGTCGAGGAAGTAGGTGAAGCCGTCCACGGGGATCGAGACGACGAACACGAGCGGCCTGACCTTGGAAATGTCGTCGATCGGGGCGCGGTCTTTTCGGTTCTGAACGATGGCCTGGAGGTGCGCCGGGAGCGTCTTGGCTGCGGCAGGCGCGCTTTCTGCGGCCGGTGCCGTGGCAGTCTGGCTGTCTGCGTTCTGCGGCGGGCGCTCGTTTGTGGCTGATGTATGGCAGCCGCAGAGAAGCAGCGTGGGGAGGGGCAGGCTGAGGATGCAGGGGATGCGTTGTAGTTTCATTTAGGAGACCTCGACATAGAATACCTCGACAGGAAACGGACAAGCCGAACGGAAATATTTTACTATAAATCGGTATTTGTAAACGTATATTTTTACGCATATTTCGTGTATGGTGTAAGGTGATTTCTGCGAAGTGGAAGCAGGGATGTCTGTTGAGAGTAGATAAAGCAGGGCTATGCATAACAGAAGAAGCGTTTTCAGGGATAATCCGGATCCGAATGATCCCGAGTTTTTTGAGAAGATCATGGGCGTGATTCAGGCGCTTGCGGCGGATGGTGTTCATCTGGAGCTTGTGAGCGACGAGGCATCGCAGCTGACGCATCTGCATCAGATCACGTGGCAGTCGGTGGATGAGGAGCTTCAGACGGAGCTTTCGATCGTGCGGGATCTTCATGACGAGGTCTGCTATGCAACGATCAAGTCGAAGCAGTCGTGGATATCGAAGCGCGCGCGTGAGCTTTTCAACACGCAGATCGACTGCTACACGATCAATGAGCTGATCGAGCTTTGCAGCCGTCGCTTTTTTGATGCGCGTCTGCTGATCTGTCTTGGGCTTCTGGGACGCAAGCCGGATGCAGAGATGATCCGGACGATCGGCGCGGCGCTGGATCACGATCTTCCGCGTGCGCGTTACTGCGCGGCACGGGCTGCGGCGATCACGCAGTGGCCTGCTTTTGTGCCGGATCTTGAAATGATGCTGAAGATGGAGACGGATCCGAGCGCCCGCGAAATGGCGGAACATGCGCTTGAGGTTTGCGAAAAGAAAACGTAAAGAGATGCCTTTGTGGGCGTGATGCTCGCCGACGGTCTTTAAAAATGAGGGCGATGCCGCATTTTTTTTTAACCGTGTGTCAGCCTGAGCTTGACGGCGTGAGGATGAGTGATAGTGGCTTTCAGGCGCGTAATGCCTGGGAATCATCAGGATTTGATAGAGACTGGGAGACGCAGATATGAAACATAGCATACCGTGTTTGCTGCTCGTGGCTGGGCTCATGGCAGGCTGCACGCTTGAGGAGATTGTGGATTTCGGCGCCGAGTGCCCGCCCCGGGAGATCGAAGACAGCGAGCTCAGCTATATCGGCTCGCCGTATTGCACGCCGGATCAGCTCGATCGCTGTGATTTCAAGCGAGCGGATAGTTACTTTAAGGCGAAGCGTTGCCCGCAGATGTACAACATCTGTGTGGAGAATGAGGCCGGCAACGGCTACCACTGTGAAGATACAAGAGTGGTCACCGAATGTGCTTTCGGCGAGTATAAGTGCGGCGGTGAGGATGGCGAAGTGATATCGTGCATGAATCCGGCGAATGTGCATTCATGCGGTTCGAGCGGCTGTGATGATCCCGGCAGGGATTGCGCCATGATTGACAGCCGGGCGCAGTGCAAATACGACAAGAGCAAAGAGAAATACGATTGCGCCTGTCCCGACGAGGATGTCATGTGTAACGGGCGCTGCGTGTCGCCTGACAAGAGCAACATCAACTGCGGCGCGCGCGGCATGTGCAACAGCCCTGATCTGGCAAGCGACAATTATCAGGGCGAGAATTGCGAAGCGGGATTTACATTCTGCAAGGATGGCAAGTGCACTTGCGATGAAGGCAAGATCTGGTGCGAGATAGACGGCGTGCCGTCGTGTTATGACCCGACCAGCCGGAAGTCATGCAACGCGCACCTCATGGAAGACGGCGTGACGTGTGAGGCGCAGGCTTGTCCGGATAATTACACCTGCGAGCATGTTTCCGCAGATGTCTATCAATGCCAGATGACGAAGTGCGGAAAAGACGAACAGATATGCCTTGTCGACGGTAATAAGGCATGCGTGCCTGTGCTGGATACGTCGTATTGCGGCAGCTGCATCAACAACTGTGGCGCTTATCCGTTCCCGAATGCGCATCCGAAGAGCTGCGAGCTGAATGTCAAAGATATTCCGACATGCCACTTTGAATGCGATGAGGGTTACACGAATTGCGGCAGCGAGACGTCTCCGCGATGTGTCACGCTCGATTCTGCTTATGACTGCGGCACTTGCGGTGTGGCGTGCAAGGATCGCGAGATCTGTGAAGGCGGCAGATGCGTCACGACTTCGTGTGATGTGAATGAATGCACGATCCCGAAAGAAGATGATACCGTCGATTGTGTGAACGAAATCGAACGCTGCGGTGTCGATTGCAGCAACTGCAAGTCATTGCACGTCAACGGCATTTGCAAGAGCGGCAGATGCCTTGTGAGTGGCTGCAACGACGGGGAGCATCCGGTTTATGAAGGCGCAGATATCATCCGCTGTGACAAGAATACGCCCAAAGTATGCGCGCCCAAAGACATGCCGGCAGGCGGGGAGACCAAGGACTGTTCGGCGATCTTCCCGGGCGCGTCGACGACCGGCTGCACCTCGGACGGAACCTGTTACATCGTGGAGTGTCCTGCCGGGCAGCATCTCGCCAACGATCGCCTTTCCTGCGTGCCCAATAGCGTGACCGAATGCGGTGCCACAACCAGCTCGCAGACCGTAAACTGCGCCGCTCAGATCGGCAATTCCTCGAATGTTCAGTGCCAGGATAATGGCACGTGTTCCGTCAGCAACTGTTCGGCTGGTTTCCATATCGCGACAGATGGCCGTTCCTGTGTCGCGAACTCAAATTCGGCATGCGGGGCGACCAATTCCTCGAACACGACAAACTGCAATCATATCGGCAACGCCGCAAGCGTGACTTGCCAGAACAATGGCACGTGCGCGGTTACAAACTGCAATGGCGGCTATCACATCGGTGGGGATGGGCGTTCCTGCGTGGGGAATTCGAGTACATCATGCGGGGCGACGAATTCATCGAGCACGGTCAATTGTTCGGGCGGCATCCAGAAGGTCTGCAGCAACGGAAGCTGCGTCTGTTCTGCCGATGGCAGCACGGTCCTCAATTTCGACAAGACGGCCTGCGTGATCCGCGAGTGCGGCAATATTCCGGGCGTGCAGTCCGGCACCGTGCTCACCAAGAACTGGTATTCCAATCAGAACAATGTTCAGCGCGGATGCAATCCGGTCCAATGTGTGGCTGGCTATAAGCAGATGTCTCAGTCTGGAAAGAACGTGTATTTCTCTTGTCGTCCGCCTGGGGGAAATGCCGGGACATGCAACCCGTTCGGCTATAAATACTGGGCTGGCGGATTTTGCGTCGGCAAAGAGAACGGTACCGGTGTCAACGGGCATAATCACTGTATGGATAATTATCGCGAGTATATTACGGCATGCATCTACAAGGATTACTGCTGTGGCACGCGCAATCTGAACATGAGAGCCGGTTCAGACTATCTGTGTGACAACTGCTGGGCAAAGGGGCAGACTTGCAATATGACCAGCGGCACCTGTCAGTAGGACGTTTGGCATCTGATATAGAGTTTTTTCTGCGGCATGCGTTTCCACATGCCGTATCTTTTTTGTTGGCTATGTATGGCTGGGGTGTGGATGGTTTATGAGAGAGACGTTCGTCGGAACGTCTTTGCCGGGTACGGATGTTTGGCACAGTCAAGTATGGGCGTTTCAGGCATCTCGACACTTTGGTCATGCAGAGCCTTTTTGTTTTTCTGAGGAGTTTGGACATGACAGACATTGCAGCACAATCACTTGAGATCGCACGCAAATGGGCAGCCGAGCCTTTTGATGCCGAGACACGCGCGGAAGTTCAGGCGCTGATCGATGCAAATGACCTTGAGACGATCAAGAACCGCTTTGGCGCGAGCATGCAGTTCGGTACCGCAGGTCTTCGCGGCGTGATGGGCGCCGGACGCACGATGATGAACGCCTACATGATCGCCAAGGCGACGAAGGCGCTCGCGCTCTGCCTCGAAGAGGAATACGGCGATGAAGCCGTGCATCGCGGTGTCGTCGTCGGCTATGACTGCCGCCACAACTCCGAGAAATTTGCCCGCGTTACCGCCGGCGTGCTCGCCGCGTGTGGCATTCAGGTCTATCTTTATGACCGCCTCACGCCTACAAATCTCGTCCCGTTTGCCATCCGTAAGATGGGCGCATTTGCCGGCGTCATGATCACCAGCTCGCACAATCCCAAAGTGTATAACGGCTATAAAGTCTTCTGGTCGAACGGCGCGCAGATCATCAGCCCCGTCGATGCGCAGGTCGCCTCGCGCATGGACAAGCTCGAGGATATCGGCAACGAGAGCATGTCGATTGAAGACGGTGTCGAGCGCGGCCTGATCCGCATCCTTTCGGACGACATGATCGATGCCTATACCGACTGGGTTGTCAAGAGCGCCGTCCATACGGGCGCGAACGATGTCGATATCGTCTATACGCCGCTCGGAGGCACGGGCTGGGCATGCGCGAAAGCCTCGTTCGATCGCGCCGGCTTCAAGAAAGTCCGCGTTGTCGAAGAAGAAAAGACGCCCTCTGGCGATTTCGCCGGCCTTGACGCGCCCAATCCCGAACGCGCCGACACTTGGCCGCGCGCGATCAAACTCGCGAAAGAAGTCAATGCCGAAATCGTGCTCGCGAATGACGGCGATGCCGACCGCCTCGGCGTGGCAATTCCTGTCAACGGCGAATACAAAGTCCTCGGCGGCAACCAGATCGGCGCCCTCATGCTCAACTACATCATCGAGAACCTCGCCGATGACAAGCGCAACACCGACAGCTTCGCAATCTGCTCGGTCGTTTCCAGCCCGCTTACCCGCGCGATCTGCGAAAATGCCGGCGTCGATTTCCAGGAGACGCTCACCGGCTTCAAGTGGATGGGCAACGTCGCCGACGAGCGCGTCAAGCGCGGTCAGCATTTCCTCTTCGCGTATGAGGAGGCTTTCGGTTTCACCTACAGCGACGCACGCGATAAGGACGGCATCATCTCCGTTCTCCTGCTCGCCGAACTCGCGGCCGACTGCAAGGCCAAGGGCAAACGCGTCATGGATGTTCTGGACGAAATCTATCTCAAGAACGGCATCCACTGCGAAGACGCCGCCGAGCGCTTCTATGAAGGTCTTTCGGGCAAAGAGACGATGGCCAACGTGCTCGCGAATCTCCGCAATAATCCGCCGCATGCCATCGCCGGCATCGACGTGGTCCGCGTCCGCGACCTGCTCAATTCCCGCACGATCGATCTCAAGACCGGCGCAACCGAGCCCGTCATTCATCTCCCCAAACAGGATATGCTCACGTTCTATCTTGCCGATAACAGCTGGATTTCCCTGCGTCCGTCGGGCACCGAACCCAAACTCAAATCCTATCTGGGCGTGATCGGTCACGCATCCAAAGAGGAATATCCGGTCATCAAGGCCGCGCTCGAAACGAAGCTCGCGCGCATCAAGGCCGCTGTCAAAGAAATGCTCTGATCCCCGGCTGCCGGCTTTGCCGGCACGCTTCGGGCGCGCGCCTATGGCCTGCGGCCATACGGCTTGCAAAGGCGTTCTTCGGAACGCCTTTGTTGCTTTGGGGCGCGGCTATCTGTCGATACGCCGCGCA
>JAFZFY010000198.1 GCA_017555665.1 Pseudomonadota bacterium
CTTCCATTTCAGTGACCTCCTTGCAGTGCGGTAAACCCTGTTACCGCGGGTTATTTCACACGATGCAGTCTACAGGTAAATCCACGAGAGATGCAACGTGAGGTCACTACATATTGTCTACATGTTGCCCGGCTATGCTTCGCAAACGCCGGGGCGGCGGCTACCCCTGCCAGCTTTCAATAACACAGGTATGTTTTTTATCGGGATCGTCCTTGTCGTAGCTGATGCCGACCAATAATATTTCTTCTGTATAATTCTTTAAAATATCTGGATAGTTGCGTTTTTTGATTTGCGCAATCGCGCCTTCGGCGTCGTTTAGTGGATGTGATTTATCGAGGGCTTTGAGTTCAATCACGAGTGCCGGATAATCTGAATTGCGTTTGGGCAGATATACAATATCGGCATAACCCGTGCCGCCAGCGAGCTCTTCCAATTGTAAATATTCATCTTTATATGCAAAATAAGCGAGTTTTATGGTGCCGCGCAAGGATTGTTCGTTATTATAATGGCGAGGATTGTATTCTTCGGTGTGTACTTTTTGAAGTTCTGCGGCGACGGCATCGGCGCGCATGTCTGCCGTGTCTTGCATGAGCTGTACGCTGCGCTTGACGCGTTTAATTGTTTCAATATGCGTAACATAATGGATGGAGTCTGCATACTCAATACGGATTTCCTCGTTGGGGATGCGCACGGTCTCGCGTTCCTCGTCATAAGACAAATAGCCGTAGTGTGTGAGAAGCGTGAGCACGTCGTCCTCGGAATTGAGTGATGACGGATCATTGCGGAATTGTCTCGGATTCAGTGGAACTTCTTTGCCACCCATAAGTTCGACAAGCGTCTTGCCGAGTCCTTTCTTGTCGAGATTTAAATATTCCAGTAGGCTTGTGGGGTCGCTTGTTGCAGGCCAATAGGATTGAAATTTATTCAATTGAATGGCTCTCATCACGGAGTTTGGATTATAGACAGACCCGACGTCCTTGATTTTATATCCATCATACCAGAACTTCATTTTATTCAAATCGACATGAAATTCATTGCAGAGGTTTTGCACTTCATCTTCGGTAAATCCCACATGCATTGCAAAAGGTCCTGGTTCAAGAATCGTGTATTCCCAGAATTCCGATATGGCCGACTGGCTTCCGTCTTTTTTGATGGGAAGGATGCCGGTCATATAGGCCGCAGCAAAAACCTTATTGGTGATGGTAATGCTTTTGAAAAGACTGCGTAGAAACTGAAGATACTTGTATTGTATATCATCCGAGGTTTTTTTGTCGCGCATCGGCGCATCCCACTCGTCGATGATGGCAATAAATTTGCGACCGCTGGCTTCGACGGCATTGTTGAGTAAATCCGCCAATGCTTCGGTGTGTTCTACTTCTGGATATATTTTATAAATTTCTTCGGATACTCTTTGGGTAATAAACGAAAGCATATCGTCTAGGCTAGACTTGCCAATGATATCGGCGATATCCAGCGCGAGAACATTATACTGGTTTAGATGTTCCTTATAAGTTTCGTGCTTTGCGATTTCGAGATCGTCGAACAGAGGGGCCGAATTGCATCCGACGCAATAATAGGCACAGAGCATCTGGGCGGCGTAAGACTTGCCAAAACGTCGGGGGCGGCTGATACAGCTGAGCTTGTTCGGAAGCTCAATGGAATGGTTGATTGCGCCGATGAGACCTGATTTGTCGACGTATTTCCCATTCCGCATGACGCGGAACGATTCGTTACCCGGATTGATATAGATGCCCATGTCGCCCTCCATGAAATGCAGGCAAAGGGTGGATGCCCCTTGGCCAATGCGCACAGAGTATATCACGGAGACTGCGACATGGCGAGTGTTTGTATGGCAGGCGGCTTAATCCGCCTGCCGCACATACGCTTTGCTTTTTTGCTATTGGCGTTGCCAATACGCAAAAAAAATTCGCGGCTACGCCTTACGGCGGAGAGTTGGTCCCCCCAACCGGGCTACGCCCGGCCCCCCAGGGGGCAATCGAACGCCCTTTTGGATGGGGCGTTCGGAGATTAAACTCACTGCCAAAACATATTGTTTAGATTGATGATTATAAGTTCAGTGATTAAAGATTTAGTGGTTTAACCACAAAGCGGGACGCACGCCGATATCGTTGCTGCCCACGCTGCCACCGTAGGCATCGAGGGTGCCATCGTAGCTCACACTAGCAGCATTATCAGTATCGTAACCCGGCGAGCGGAGCCACCAATAGGCTATACAGTGAATTTTTGCACACATATTATTTTGCTCGTCTACGTACAGAGGTAAAAGCGTCTTCACCTCATTAATACTCAACAAAAATACATAATCCTGGGTGTTGTTCCCGCCACGCGTGTTGTATTGAGGATTATTGTCGTTCACAATCGTCACTTTGGGGATCTTTGCCTTCTCTTCATCGGTAAACGCGCTCTTCATAAAATTGTTTGAGGTGTAGTCCTCACTTTGTTTATTTTCACTTGAACCATAGCCGTTCAGCCATGACCGTATCGTGCTTTGTTCCCAGGTGATGGCTACGATTTGGGTATGATACGGTCGCTTTTCCAACAAATCCATGGCAAGCAGCATCAAGCGGTGATTGACTGTGTCGTTGTCCAGAATATACCATTCGATTGGCGAGCTGTTATACATTCCGAAGGATACCGTTCCTCCCACAGATGGATCTGTGAACTCACCATCTTTGCATAGTTTATGTGTAGCAGTTCTGCCGCATTGACCACAGTTGGCAAAGTCATAAGATGTGTTAATGGATATCCCGTCACAATATGTACTGCCCATACCTGTCTGGCATGTGCCGGACTGACAGATTTGTCCCACGCCGCACATCTTTCCGCATTGACCACAATTTGCAGAATCATTGGATGTGTTAATGGATATCCCGTCACAATAGGTAGAGCCTGTGCCTGTCTTGCATGTGCCGGACTGGCATCTCTTGCCCACATCGCACTTCTTTCCGCATTGACCACAGTTTGCGGAATCATCCATCAAACTTGTTTTGATGCCATTACACTGTTCAATGACGCAACCGCCGCTACGACAGAGCACGTCATCTGGACAGGCATATCCGCATTGCCCACAATTTGCGGAGCTTTTGTTTAGGTTTACTATCGTACCATTACAATAAGTCTCTCCCGTGCCTTCATAGCAATATCCATCACTACATCTCGAATTTATGGGGCATTTGCTTCCGCATTTACCGCAATGCGCTGAGTCACTGCTTAGGGAGACGATTTTACCACTGCAATAAGCTGTGCCTGTCCCAACCTTGCATTGTCCAAGACTGCATATCTTGCCGTCCGGGCAGCGCTGGTTGCATGCGCCGCAGTGATCTAAATCATTTTGTGTATCTCGGACGATGCCATCACAAATGGTTTTTCCGATGCATTGTCCAGAGGAACACATCTGTTGGTTTTCACAAACATGTCCGCAGCTGCCGCAGTTGTTTACATCCGTTTGTATATTAATGCATTGGGCATTATTCCCTGTGCCGCATGAGGTGAGGCCTTCGGCACATACGCATTTCCCCGCGATACAATCTTCTTTTTGTTTGCATGCAATGCCATGAGCGCCGCAGTTCAACGGAGAGTCCAGTTCGCATAAGATTGCATCAGGATCTGTTTTGACGATATGATAATCTTCCTTACAACTCTTTGGGACGCATTTGCCATCTTCGCAGCTTCCGGTGTTCCAGCCGGCAGTTTTGGTGCAGTCAGTGGATTCTCCACAAGTGGTTTCCGAATACGGCACACAACTATTGCCTGAAATTCGATAATTCTCTTTACAAGTCGCGAGCATACATGCGCCGTTGGTGCACATCATAGATTGAGCATTTGGGGGCATCTCGGTGTTGCAGTCATGGCCGCACTCGCCGCAGTTTGTCGGGCTGACATCGGTATTGGCGCACACGCCGTTGCAGTACTTGTCGCCGTTCGTGCAATTAGAGAGGCACACGCCAGCTGCACAGACCAGTCCGTCAGCGCATTTGGTGCACTCGGCACCGCAGCATGTTTTGGTATCCTGCACGCATTCGCCGGTACCAGCATCGACGTGAAAGTTGTCGATGCATTGTAAAACTTTGCATTTACCCTGCGTGCATGCGCCAGTCTTCCAGCCTGCGACGGTATTGGCGCAGACACGGCCATGCAACCCGCAGTTTTCAATATCATCGCTCACACATGCGTTGTCATAAATGTGCATGCCTTCGGCGCATGATTTGACTGTGCAGGTTGCCTGTATGCAATCGCCAGATGCCCACCCATTGATTTTGAGGCTGCACGACGCGCCGTGTGTACCGCAGTTGTCCGCATCATCGGGTTCGCAGGCATCGTTATATAAATGTTCGTTCGCTTTGCATTCAACAGTGGGGGGATCAGGCTCTTCTGGGGATTGCGTTTTTTTGCATGTGCCATTCTGGCAACTGGTGTCGTCGGTGCATTCAGTGTATCCCTTGCAGTGTTCGTCTGCCCCGCAGTATTTGTTTGATGTCATCGGGTCGATGCATCTGTTGTCACAGAGCACATCGCCGTCGGTACTACAGGTTGTTTCATTGGCGACGCAATGGCCGGCTTGGCAAATCAGGTCTGTGCCGCAATTTACATAGCCTTCGCAGTATTCATTTGCGCCACAGAATTCGGATGAAGTTATTGGATTGATACATGCGCCGTTACAGTTTACAAAACCCACGGTTTTGCATGAAGATTCCTGTGTTGAGTCATTATCGTCGTCACAGCCAATGACGCCCAAGAGGACGGCGATGGATAGGGCGAGCGTGATATGTTTTTTCATCATGCGATTCCTCCTTTGATGCCTGAGCGAATGTATTTAATGATGTAGTCAACGATTTTCTTGTTCCTTTCTTCAATATCCTCAAAGTCCCATGTGTAGATTCGGCTGTTGTTTGGATAACGGTCGACAAAC
>JAFZFY010000199.1 GCA_017555665.1 Pseudomonadota bacterium
CCTCGGCTCCTCGAATCTGCTCGAAGAAAATAAAAAAAAAAACAGGGCCTTATGTTTTGTTTGAACGAGGGCACCTTCTTCGTCGACTTCGTTGCCTTCGTCGGTCACGTGCGTCAGCACGCTCCCTCCGCCGTCGCCTCGGCTCCTCGAATCTGCTCGAAGAAAATATAAAAAAGAAAACAGGGCCTTATGTTTTGAGGGCATCTTCGTTGTCGCCGTCGTCGGTCACGTACAAAGTACGCTCCCATTCTGGGGGGCGCCAGAAGTCCATCAGGCTTCCCCTTGTGTAGCCCCGGTTGCGTAGCTACGGTGGGAAATGGGATGCCAGAGATCATGTGTTTGCAATTCCCGGTGGCGGTGTGGTTAATGAATAGTGATGTTTTCACAAAATATATGACATGATGCGCGTGAAAATGGTTTAATCCCGCTGGGGACGTGGTGGTCTCGAAGCAAATGATTGATTAAAGGTTCGCTTGGAAATGAGCTATTTGGTGCTGTTTGTTTTGTGCGTTGGCGCATGGTTGATGGATCTCGTGCTCCAGGCCGTGTATTATTTTGGCACCAGCCCATTTGGTCTCGCGAACATTGCTAGGGATGCCGGCGGTTATTTTGCCGAAAGCATTTATTATTCCGCATGTTTCTTCGCGTTGTTCAGCCTTCCTGCAATGGTCGCGCTTGCGATTGATCGTCATCGTCATCGGGATGCGGAACTGAAAACGCTGATGCCTGGATGGATCTATATTCTGCATGCAAGCTTGATGGCGTTATTGATTACCGTCAATCACGCGGACCATGAGATATTCCGGTTCATGGGCATGCACTATTCTGTAGAAATGCTCAAGGCATATAATATCTTTTCGAATACGACGGCCTTTGTCGGCGATACATTGCGGACAGATGCGCGCGGTGCGTATTCTTCCGTGATATTATTCTGTGTGCCGGTCATATATCTGACGCTTTGCATCATCTTTAGAAAGCGGATTTGTATATTCGCTCAAAACAAGAGTGATAAAGTATCGCCCCGCATCTTAACGGCCATTGCTTGGAGCGGTATTTCATTACTTGTGTTGCTGATGATGAATTCCTTTATCAAGGTCGATGATATGAAAGGGCTTGGCTGGCATCCGAGCAGAAATCAGCAAAAAGTCGCGCCTTATTTTATCGCGTTGATAGAAGATATTAGAAATTCCAAAGACAGCCAGAAAAATACCGCGGATTATTCAAAAATCTCGGAAGATATAAATCGTTTTCAAAAATCTTGGATGGATGAAGAACCAGATAAAAATTGGAAATTCATATCCAATGAACTGCCATTTCAAAAAACATATCAAGGACAATGCCCGGCAGCTCTGGGCAATGGACAGCCCAATTTTGTCATTATATTTGTAGAAACGATGCGTGCGATGAATCTTCCCGATTTCAATCCGGAGATTACAGAAGACCCCATGCCGTTTCTGCATTCGCTCGTCACTGGGGATAACCCGATCATGCAGAAGCACGCGATGCATGCCGCTTGGTTTACGCGCTACCTTGCGGCGGCTTTGCCGACGATCGACGCGATGATGTCTGCGCATACGGGGCTTCCGGCGCACTCGGAATTCACGGTTTCTTCGGTATTTGTTTCGGACAGATATCCGTCATTTATTTCGCTGCTGCGTGATCATGGCTATTTTACGGCGTTTCTCGATAGCTCGGATGGCGGTTTTACAAACTGGAGCATGTGGGTGCGCCGATGGTACGAGCAGTTCGGGGACCTCATGACGAGAGATGACAAAGTCACCATCAAGGCGCTGGGCGACCTCATCCTCGAACGGCGCGGCAAGCCGGAGCCTTATGCCATCACGGCGATTACGACTTCAAATCATATTCCGTTCCGCGTGCCTGAAGGCGGCATACAGCCGCCCGAAGATGCCGAAGCGACCGAACGCATCAAATATACGCTCCGATATTCGGATGATCAGATCAAGGCGCTGTTCGAACGGCTCGATCAGAATGACGCGCTCTCGAACACGGTGTTTTTCATCCTGGGGGATCATGCGTATTCGTTGGATGAAGTGCCTAATATCTCAGGCATTGGCGGCAATTATGACACGCTTCGCTATAATGTCGTATGGGTTCCTTTGATCATGCTTTCCGATCTTGACGGCATCCCGCGCGGACATCAGGGCGTGGCGGCTGCCCATACCGATATCGGACCGACGGTGCTGTCGGCAGCCGGGATATGTGCGGACAACAGTTTTGTCGGCCATTCGCTGCTTGCCCCGAAGCCGCATCGCATCCTGGTCAACAAATTCGGAAATTACCTTTATCGGGAGCGTGAGGATACGCTCATCGGGATCAAGGGATTCCGTGATCAGCTTTACAAAACATCGGATCGCCTTGAAAAACATGACCTTTGGAAGGATGAACCCGATCGTGTTGAGCGGCTGAAAGGAGAGGCCGAACGATACAGGAGAGTGCTCGATTACGCCTACGAGATGCACAAGATACCTGCAAATCAATAAAAAAACGCCGCGTATGCCAACGGCATAGCGGCGTAAAGCGAGCCGTATTGGACGCGACGCGGCCAATAGGCGAGTGCGGCCATGGCGTATTGGCTGAAAGCCAATAGCCAGGCCAAAAAGGAAATGCATTACTGCGCGGGGCGGTTCAGATACTGGCGGATCCAGCCGGCGCTGCGGTGAAGCGCGGCTGCGGTATCCTGGGCAACGTATCGGACGACATCGACTGTGAACTCAAAGATGCGGATCGTGCCCGTGAATGGGAGTTTCTGGACCTGAACAAAGCGCATCAGCTCGTTCATCAGATTTTCCCAGGTGCGCTGCTCGCCATAGACGCCTTCGAACCACACGAGAAGCATCAGGGCGTGATGCTGGGCGATCTTGAGGCCATACGTGCGAGACTCGTTGGCGATCTTGAGAAGCTCCTCGTAATACCAGCGGCCTGGCGAGAAATAGACATTGATCTTGATGACATGCAGACGTGCGAGATACATCTGTTCGAGATATTCGCACTGCTGGGCGATATCCTGCGCGGCCTTGTAGTATTTTTCTGCGTTTGCGAAATCGCCCTTGCTCTCGCACAGAAGCCCGAATTTGATATAGAGCTGCGGGCGGCCGGCGTTTGATTGCTGGACATCGAGGAGCATCTCTGCCTGATTGAATTTGTCCTGGGCTTCGTTGAGGTCGTTCTGATACAGGCTGATCGCCCCGAGCTGCGTCAGAAGCCTGATCTGCGCGCCGAATTCATCTGTTTTCTGATATTGTTCGTATGCCTGTTCCGCGAGCGTTCTGGCATTGTCGAATTGCCCGTGCATGAGCTCGACATAGGAGAGCAGCATCTGGCATTGGGCGATGCCGATGGGATCGTGATAATCCTTGAAGAGCGGCATGGCGCGGAGGATGAATTTCTGGGCTTCGTCATAGATGAGCTGCTGGATGCTGAGATCGCCCATCTGGGCAAGCGCGTATGCAAAGCCGAGCTGGTCGCCGAGCTTCTGGTAGATTTCGATCGCGTTCTCGTTCGAGACATGCGCGTCATCGGGGCGCATGAAGATGCTGTAAGTCTTTGTCAGCGCGAGAAGCACGCTCGCTTCGTCTGCCGTGTTGCCCACGGTCTGATAGTTCTTCTGTGCCGCGATGAAGCAGTCGTGGGCTTGGCGCGCCGCGCCCAGCGAGAAGTAGATCACGCCGAGTTCGTAAAGCGCGTTGCCCATCAGGTCGAAGTTGGCGGCGTTCGAGCTGTAGTCGTAGGCTTTCTGGAAACACGCCAGAGATGCCTGCCAGTCTGCCTTGAGCTTCGAGAGTTTGCCCATGCCGAGCAGAAGTTTGCTCTGGACATTCGGATCCTCGTTGGGGAGCGCCTGCTTGGCGTGATTGTAATTGGCGCTCGCTTCTTCGAGCTGATTCTGGGCAAGCGCGAGTTCGGCAAGGCCGCAGTACGAAAGCCCTTCGAGCTGGTGATCCCCGATGTCGTGTGCCAGCGAGATCGCCTTCGTGAAATAGTCACGCGACGGGCCGTATTCCGAGAGGCGAAGCGTCAGCTCGCCGAGCTGGTAATAGACCGTCTTCATCGTGTCGACGGATTCATCGGTGCCGAAAAGCGGGATCATTTCCTCAAACTGCTTGCGCGCCTTGAGGAGATTCGAGTTCTGGAGTGCCGATTTGGCTGCAAATTCCAGATAGCGGAGCGCATTCTTCTTGTCGCCGGCAAGCTTGAAGTGGCGCGCGATATCATCGAGATTGATGAACACGTCGGTCGCCGCAAGCGCTTCCTTGGTGCGCGCGACATTGAGGTGAAGCTCGGGTGTCGAGTCCGCATTGAAGAAGTCGACGACATGCGGATGCACGAACTCGAAGGACATGTCGGCATCCCACTGGCGGCGAAGGATGCCTTCCCGTCGCCAGACTTCCAGGGCGCGGCTCGTGTAGTCCAGAAGATTGTACTGCCCGTCGCGGCGGAGCAGCGCTTCCACGGTCGATAGCGAGAATGTCTCGCCGATAAGCGCCGCACGGCGCAGGATCTCGCGGTATTCGGGCTGGTTGTATTTCCGGACAATCTGGTCGATGCGCTTGAGGGAGATCTTTTCGATCGAGTTCGGGATGACGAGCGTCTGCTGGTCTTCCGCGTTTGCGCCCGCCTTCTCGTCCACGATATAGCGGAGCACGAGGTTGAGGAACAGCGGGTTGCCCTTCGAAAGCTGCATGCATTGGTTTGCCATCGGGCGCTGCATCTTGACGGCGTTTTCGATAATCGCCGCGCAGTCTTTCTTGCCCAGCCAGGCGAGCTGCATCTCTCGGTACGACACGTGATCCAGGCGGTTCAGGCGCTCCAGAAGCATCTGAAGTTCGCGATTGTTGTGCAGTTCCTGCGTCCGATAGGTCGCGACAAGGAAGAACGGGCGATGCTTCGTCACCGCCAGAAGCGCGCATTTCCACAACAGGTTCAGGCTGTCCGTGTCTGCCCAGTGGATGTTCTCGACCGTGAACATGACTGGCGTGATCCGCGAAAGAAGGTCAAAAAACTCTTCGACACGGAGTTCCGCCTGATCGCGTTCGTCGCTCGACTGGCCGAATTTTCCGACGATAAAATGCGTCAAGAAGGTGATCAGATAGCTGTCTGAAATGTCGTATTTGTTCAGGGCGCGCTTGATCTCGATCTGGGCGTCGGATGCATCGTCCGACTGAACTGCCAGAAACTTCTTCAACGCCATGCGGATCGCCGAGTACGAGAGATAGCTCTGCGGCAAAAAGGCGGCATTGAGCATCAGCCCGTGTGTCATCTCCAAAAAAATATCGGCGAACTTGTTGACGAGAGAGGTCTTGCCGATACCAGTCTGGCCGTTGACGACGAGTGCCATGCCCGTGCACTCGTTCATCCCTTTCGAGACGATCGATCGGAATTCATCCAGTTCCGAGGTGCGTCCGACAAAGATATCTTTCTGCGACGAGCTGATTTCCGAGACCATGCTCATCCGAGGCTCGGCAAGGCTCTTCCAGCGCGCGGCGGCTTCAAAATCGGAGTTCTTGATCTCGATGCCGCGTGTCTCCTCGTTGAGCTGGTAGTCGCGCAGCAGCGCGCCCGCATTCTGCGGGCGCTTGAGCGGGTCTTTTTCGACGCACCGCATGACGATCCGGCCAAGAAATGTGTCCCGCAGCTCTTCCGGAAGCGGCGGCACGGGCTGACGCACCTGCTTGAGAAGCACTTCTCGCTTGTCCTGGCCGTCCATCGCCCGCTTGCCGGTCAGCATCTCGTACAGGATCAGGCCGAACGCATAGATGTCTGCCGATGTCGTCGTGCCCTTGCCCATCGCCTGTTCCGGCGCCATGTAATGCGGTGTCCCTGGCGCGCGCCGTTTCGCCGTAAAATGCGGCGCTTCCACGGCTTTCCCACGGATGCTCAGCGTCTCGTCCGACAGATTCTTCACCAGCCCGAAGTCAAGCACCTTCACAAAATCCTGCTCGCCATACTGCACGCACAGCATCAGGTTCGACGGCTTCAGGTCGCGATGCACCATCCCGCGTTCATGCGCTTCGCTCAGCGATTTCAAAATCTGGTTGCTGATGTTCAGGCACCGGTCGTAACTCAGCGCACCCTCGTCTTTCAGCACTTCCGTCAGCGTCTTGCCGTCCAGCCATTCCATCACCAGGAACAAAAGTCCCGTCTCCGTCTGGCCATAGTCGAATATCGTGATCGTGTTCGGATGACGAAGCTGGCTCGTCAGAAGCGCTTCCTGCCGGAACTGCTCCACGTAGTCCGAGTTGTTGCTCACCACATCGGGCTGCAGGACTTTAAGCGCGATATCTCGCCCCAGGTTGTCCTGAAGCGCACGATATACGGCTCCAAAACCTCCAAGGCTTACGCGTTGAAGAATGGTATAGCGATCGGCTAGCCGGTCACCGGGATTTGGAAGCTCGATTTTTTCGACGTCAGTCATACAATGTCCAGATCAATATCAATGAGGAAAGTTGCCTCCACACATGTCCGCACTTTAATGATATCACATCATGCGGCATTTGTTTAGGACGTTTTGCTGTCCATCGCCCGTCTTTCAGACAGCCGATGGGCGCGTGCCTGTTGCACATGGCACGCGGCCGGCGCTATTGCATACGCGCCGGAGCTTCCAGGCGCGTGCCTGTTGCACACGGCACGCGGCCGGCGCTATTGCATACGCGCCGGCTCTGTCATTCTGCATCCGTTGACGGGTTTCACCAAATAGTCGGGCTTTTGCTCGCAGATGGGCACAAAAAAAGCCGCATGGCGATTCGCCACGCGGCCTTGATCCGGTCATTCGCCGGCTTATTTCGATTCAAGGCACGTGTAATAGCCGTTCGGGTGCAGCTGGCACGAATACCCTGTGTCGCACGAGCGGATGATGTGCAGATTGTCCTCATGGCAGTATTCATAGCCGTCCTCGGTGCAACGGCCTACGATGTCCAGATCATCCGGGCATGGCTCGTAGCAGTCTGCCGTGCCCTCGACGACAGTGCACTTGCTGCTGCAGAACTCGACGTGAAGCACGCCGTCCTGGCAATAGGCGAGTTTGCTGCCGTCCGGCGCGCAGATGCCGTCCAGCGTGATATTGCCGCAGGGATCGCCGTTCTTGTAATTCCATTCCGACGGCTCCGGCTCGGTGCCGCCCTCGGGCTGGCAGGCGTTCACGCCGTCTTCGCCAGGCTTGCATGTCATGCCGGAACGGCAGGTCACCGTCTGAAGCTTGTTGTTATTGCAGCGCTTCAGCGTGTTGCCTTCGCATACGCCCTTCTCGGTGATATTGCCGCAGTCGGATGCTTCGGGTTCCGGCTGGCTCGGACGGCTCGATCCTGAGCCCGGATCCCCGCTCGGGCTGCTCTTCTTGCACGAGGCTTCGCCTTTATCGCCCGTGCATCCTGCGGGGCAGATCTCTTTCTCAACGCGCTGGTCGGCACTGCATGTCAGAAGCGTGTCCCCGTCGCATACGGGATAGTCTTTCGGGACACAGAGTTCCGGCGTCTTCTTGTCGTCTGAACATGACATCGCTGTCAGAGTCAGGGCTGTGACAATGCTGAGTACAAGTGCTTTTTTCATGTCGCATTTTCCTTATTTCTAGCGCCGTTGATCGGTTTTGGGCATCCTCCTCGCGCTGAAGGACGGCTCGGCCTACTATGGGAGTTTAATGCCAAAAAATCAAAAAAATGGGCTTTTGAAAATGGCGATGTTCTGCGAGCGCGGAAATGCCCGCCTTTTAGAGCCATCAAATATGGGGGAGCGCAAGCGAAAACACACGTCTCTTCAGACAGATGCGGGTGCCGCTGACGCGTTCATCCGCGGATGGCGCACATCACATTTCAAACGCTGCCGTGATCTCGGCGTGCGAAAGCCCCCAGCCGCCCTGTTCATGCCCATGTGCGGCGCAAAAAAAAACTCGTGTCTTCAGACACGAGCCCTCTCGAGCATCCTCGTTTTGACGGCCTCTTATTCGTTCATTTTGCCCAGAAGGTTCTGCAGCTCCTCCACTGGCATCACGAGCGATCCGCCCTCTTCGTCATCCTCTTCCTTGCTCTCTTTGGATACATGCGGTTCCGCGACAAGGACATCAAAGGTCACATCAAGCGCCTTGCAAATGGTCTGGACCTCCGTGGAGGAGAGCGATCGATGACCTGATTCGATCGATTCGCAGGTCTCGACGGTCATTCCGGTCATGGATGCAAAATCCGACAGGCTGAGGGATCTGCTTTCACGAAGTCTCTTGATGTTGTTTCCGACGCTCATGATATTTCCTCATTCTGTATGCCCTCTTGTCGAGGGATATAAATAACTGCGTGCCAGTTTGCACCAAAAAGGGTGGTGATTCAAGCGAAAATGATAGGCTCTGTTCAGCCGGCGTGGATATGGGCGGCCGTGCGTCAGCGATCCCAGCCCCTCCCCGCGATGGGGAGGGCGGCGCGAATGCGCCGGAAGAAGTCCAAAGCGCCTTATTCGTAGTCGTGGAACAAGGCCATTTTCGCTTGACTAGGATTTTTTTGTCATGCGTATGACAAAAATGTCACGGCCGCTTTGCGGCGTACCGCTGCCCTAAACCTTTGGGGCTGGGCTGCTTTACCCCCGCGCCTCCGCGCGGAAGGGGCGCGGTCACGGCTTAAGACGTGACCGCAGGGGGAGATCAGTCGTTCGCGCGTTTGATGAGGAAATCTGCGATATCCGTAAACGATTTCTGGATCTCGGCTTTTTTCGGGTTGAGCATGTACGGCGTGCCGGCGTCGTTGTCATTCTGCAGCGCGATGTCGAGCGGGATCGAGGTGATGAGCGGGAGCTTGACCTCGCTGCACATGTCTTTGGTGTGATTCCCGAAAATGCGGATGGAGCGCGTCGTGTCGAGGATCTTCTTGATGCGGTCGAGCGTGGCCTGATCCTCGCTGTCGATCTTGAGTGTGTCCAGGAGCTTCAGGACTGCTTCGCGGCCATCCCAGTTGTAGGTCGCCATGTTCTCGACGATGCCGGCGATCGGGACATTGTACGGCTCAAACACGCCGACGCCGCGTTTGACATCGCTCAGCGCGAGTTCGGACGGCGTGGTGACGAGGATCGCCGCATCCACCTCGATGCTTTGCAGGATCGACAGATAGGTGTCGCCAGTGCCGGGCGGCATGTCGATGACGAGGTCATCGTGACCGGACCAGTCCACTTCCCAGAGAAGCTGGCTGATCACGCCCGAAAGCATCGGGCCGCGCCACATCAGCGGCTGAGTCTTGTCGGTCATGAACCCGATGCTCAGCACGGAAAGGCCGTGGATTTCCGGCGGCACGATGAGGTTGCCGACGACGATCGGAGGCAGGTCGGATCCGACGAGGGCCGGGATGCTCGGGCCATAAAGGTCGAGGTCGAGCAGTGCCACGGAGCGCCCCGCTGCTTTCAAGGCGAGTGCCGTGTTCAGCGCCACCGTGCTCTTGCCGACACCGCCTTTGCATGAGCAGACGAGCCACACATGCTTGACGCCGGGCACAGGCTTCTTGGGCGGAAGCTCTTTGGCGCTCCCCTTGTGACCGCCGTGTTCGCAGTTGCCCACGGGCTCGTCCTCGCCATCGATCGCAAGCGAGATGATGCGCACCTCCGCATCGGGAAATTCAGACTGGATCCCTTCGCGGATCGCGTCTTCCATCGCGACGCGCGCCGTGATCGTGTTCTCGCGCGATACCGCGATCGTCACCGTCACCGTGTTGTCGCGCACGGTGATGTCGCGTACCTCTCGGTCGCCCTGCAAAAGCATGTCCTCGTCAAAGAGGATCGCATTGGTAATATGGAGTGATTTTTCCTGCATGATTATGTTTCCTTATCTGCGCTGAGTGTGGGGTTGCGGCCGATGTTCGTGGCATCAGTCTTCGAACGTGATGTCACGCACTTCCAGTACTTCTTCGGGATAAAGCTCGACGAGCTTGGCTTCGATGCCGTTCTGGATCGTCAGGTTCGCATGCGGACAGCCTTCGCAGGCTCCGGTCAGCTTCACATAAACAATGCGGTTGAAGTAGTCGACAAATGTGAGGTCGCCGCCGTCTGCCTGGAGCATCGGGCGAAGCGTATCAAGGGTTTTCTGAATCTGAAGTCGCATGATCGTTGGGGGCTGGGGCGCTTGCGCGCAAAATTTATAAAGGGTCTTTGTGGCTCAAGGCCGGACTGACATCGAACGGCAAATTCGCCGTATGGCAGCGGCGCGCGCTTTTAACATATTTTCACTTCACGGGCGAAAGATAATCGACAGGTTTGACGGTTCGGGACGATTCCGCACCGGGCCGGCTGGCGCGAAAGCGCCCTCTGGCGCGTATCTCGCCTCTCGCTTGGCGCGGCATCCGGCTTGGCTAAAATTTGACAAAATAACGATAAGTCACCAATTTTTCTTTGCACCTCGGCAATTTCGGAGTATAAGCCTTCCCCGCAGCGCAGTTGGATGCGCTGTTGTGAGCAAATCGGACCTATAGCTCAATCGGTTAGAGCAGCTGACTCATAATCAGCGGGTTCGGGGTTCAAGTCCCTGTGGGTCCATGTCTTTTGTCAAAGGGGACGTCTTGATGCAGGAAATAGACACACGAATGGGTGGCGAATTCAGCATTGAGATTCACAGCTTTTAGCTTAACTGGCTCGTTGCAGAGTTATCCGCAACGAGCTATTTTTGTTTTTGAGGGTACGAATAGTGAAAGAGCAGCTTGAAAAGTTGATCGAGCTTCAAAAGATCGATCTCGAACAGGAGGCGCTTCGCGTCAGAGTGGATGAACGCCGCGACAAGGTCAATGCCGATACCGAGAATCTTCAGGAGCTCGCGCAGATGCTTGACGACCACACGAAGGCGCTCGAAAATACAAAGACTATTCTCGGCACCAAACGGGAAGAACTCGAAAGGGCCGAGCGTGAGCTTGAACACTCCAAGGAAAAACTCAATGCCGTGACGAATTCACGGGATTATGCTGCGCTTGAGCGGGAAGGCGAGAATTTCCGGAAGATCATCACTGCGGTCGAGGCCGATATCGAGTCGCTTCAGAAAGAGCTCGTGACCGCCGAAGCCAAAGAAAAGGAGATGCGCACATCCTATGAAGCGCTCTCCGTTGAGATCGAGGCCGCACGCAGGGAGGTCGACGAAGCCTCGGCTTCGATCGAAGATCAGGTCAATGAACTCAAGGCAAAAGCCGATGTGATCGCCAAGCTGATCAAGCCTCAGATTCTCGCGCGTTATCGCTTCATCCGAAGCAAGCGTGCCGGTGCCGCCGTCGTTTCGGCTTCGGGCGGAACATGCACGGGATGCCACATGAAGCTCCAGCCGCAGGCTTACATCGTCCTTCAGCGTCAGAACTCCCTGGAATGCTGCCAGAACTGCCAGCGCATTATTTATTTCGATGCCGAAGAGGCTGCCGAACTGCACAATCATCCGGCGAAGTGATCGCTTGTTCGCGATGGTATAACGGCGCGCCCTGTGGCGCGCTTTTTTTTGATTTTTAAGGGGCCGGCGTTATGGCCTGCGGCCATACACGCCGGGGCCGGCCTATTGCATACGGCCGGCATCTGCCTGCTCTGACTCGGCGGTCTGAAGATGGATGTGGGTCAGCGCCTCGATCTTTTCCTGGTCGATCCCGATCGGGGCTTCGCGCATCAGGCGTTCGATATGCGCGGAAAAGTTTGTCGTGCGCTTCTGGTGGATGATTTTCGTCATCATGAATGACCTGTCTTGAGGCAGGCGCGCTTTCTTTTCTTCCGTGCGGCTTTGGAAAAGGATGATGTGATACCCGAATTCCGACTCGACGACAGGGCTCAGCGGCGCTGCCTCTGATAGCTTGAACGATGCGTCGGCAAACGGCTCGACGACCGTGTTGTATTGGAGCGCCTCGTTCATGAACGAGGTCATTTCGTGCCTCGGAAACGTGAGGTCGGCATTCATGTCGACGCGATACCCGGCGAGGGTCAGGCGGTATGCGGCCGCTGACAATGCATCGACCGTATAGCTTTTCTTCGCTTCCAGATCGGCGCGCACGGCTTCGAGCGCGTTGCGGCGTGCATCCGCTCGCGTCGTGCTGTCCGGTCGGATCAGGATATGGCTCACGGTGACAAGCGCCGGATGTCCGCTCTTGAACGCGTAGGCATCGATCGCGCTCTGGAGCGTCGCGTCGTCGATGGTGTCAGGATTGTAGGCATCCTCGATCTCTCGCTTGAGCCACGCGCGTGAAAGCGCCTGGCGGTCTGCCCATGCCGCGATACGGTCGTTCGGATACAGGCCGCTCAGAAGCTGGATCTCTTCGAATGACTCGCGGGCTTCGGCTTCGCTCTGATCTGGATGCTGACGGCGGTACACCGAAAACTCTTCTTCCAGAAGCTGCGGCGTCTGGGGCGGGAGCTTGCCTGTGCTGTAGCGGGCGGCTGATGCCTGCTCGGGCTTCTGTGCATCGGTATTTTGACACGCGCTCAGAAATATCAGGATAATCAGCGACAGAATGACCGGGGCTTGGGGGAAATAGGATCGCATGAATCAGACTTCGTGCACATCAGGCTTTCTGACGCCCGGAAAGCGCGATGTCGAATCGCGCAAAGGTCGTGCTGATGCGGTAAAAAATAAGTCCCAGAATTCCAGATCCCGCCGCTTCGCGGTAGGATTCCAGACAGACACATACAAGAGCGCTCAGAAGAAGCAGCGAACCCGTGATCAAAAAAATTGCAGATGTAACGGCATATCGCGAAACGTGGCTCATGGCGTGCCTGTTGGGGGAACGCTTTCTGGGGGAACGGAAAAGGCTCATTTTCGCATGCCTGCGAAAATCTGGCGCATTATATCACAAACCTCTGACATCGTAAGTCGATTATTTGCCGAATCTCTCAAAAGCATGCTATAATTTACGTGTTGCTTTTTTCCTAACTAAGGATGCAAAAAAATGAATGAAGAACTCGACAAATTGCCTGGTAGCGAAGACTTGGATGCTGGCAAAAAGTCAGACACTGGCCTGCTTGAAAGTGACGAGAGCAAGGGCCTGATGGCTGATAAGCTTGATCTGGATAACATGTTCGATTTTAAATCGGATGATCTGGCGGAAGCGATTACGACCGCTTCCAAAGACAAAGCCAAAACGCCAGATGCCAAAAAAGACGGTGATGCTAAAACATCCGGAAAAATCGGAGGGAACATCGCTCTTGGACCAACACTGCGTTATTCGAAAGACGAATCGGATGAGATCCGTTCCAAACTTGAACCGCACAAAAATGTGGCATTGAAACTCCCGACGCTGGGGAGTAAAAAGTCGGATAATTCCGGCTCTGCAGTGCCAAAGCTCGCTTTGAAGCCGTTGAGTGAGCTGAAGAAAAAAACGGATACCAAAGCCGCCGATGCCAAGGCCGACAAGGGCAAGGCCGAAGAGGCGAAGGCCGCTGAAGAGGCGAAGGCCGCCGAAGAGGCGAAGGCCGCTGAAGAGAAGGCTGCCGAAGAGAAGGCTGCCGCTGAAGAGAAGGCTGCCGAAGAGACGAAGGCCGCCGAAGCGAAAGCCGCCGAAGAGGCGAAGGCCGCCGAAGAGAAGGCCGCCGCTGAAGAGAAGGCCGCTGAAGAGAAGGCTGCCGAGGCGAAAGCCGCCGAAGCGAAAGCCGCCGCTGAAGAGAAGGCCGCTGAAGAGAAGGCTGCCGAGGCGAAAGCCGCCGAAGCGAAAGCCGCCGCCGAAGCGAAGGCCGCTGAAGAGAAGGCTGCCGAGGCGAAAGCCGCCGAAGCGAAAGCCGCCGCCGAAGCGAAGGCCGCTGAAGAGAAGGCTGCCGAGGCTAAAGCCGCTGAAGAGAAGGCTGCTGAAGAGAAGGCTGCCGCCGAAGCGAAAGCCGCCGAAGCGAAGGCCGCCGCCGATGCGAAGGCCGCTGAAGAGAAGGCTGCCGCCGAAGCGAAGGCCGCTGAAGTCAAGGAAAGTAAGCCTGCACACGCCATCGACGACAGCGATTTCAAGGCGAATCCGGACGAGGCAACGATGGATATCGTCGTCTTCGAGGAATTGCTTGAAGAGAAGGCCGAGGCCGAGAAAGCACCTGCCAGTGCGGACGCGGATAAGCCGGCACCGCATGTCTTGTCGAAGAATTCCGAATCGATCGAGATCAGCCGGATCAGCTCGGAAAACGGCGATGCTGCGAAAAAATCTAAGGATTCTGGATCGATTGAGATCGGTGAGAGTGCTCCGGCAGAACCTAAAGGCTGGGAACAGGATCTGAATCTCGTGCCCAATTTTGATGAGACTCAGAGAGTTGATCTCGACCAGCTGGCGCTCGACAAAGACAAAAATGTCACCGTCATCAAAAAAGGCAACAAGGCGCCCGAACCCGCGCCCATGGAGCCGATCGTCTTCGAAGAAGAAGAAGTCGCGCCCGATATGTCCAATGAGCCGGTGCAGCCCAAAGCCGTGTTTGAACGCACCATGTCGTTCGACATGACCGAAAACCGTTGGGATAGCGCGCATAAATTTGAACTCCCCGAAGTCGGCGACGTGGTTGCCAACTATAAGGTCACGGGCTTGCTCGGAAAGGGCGGGTTCGGTGCCGTGTATCGTGCCAAAAACCTGACGCTCGGCCGTGAAGAAGCCTTGAAGCTGATTCTGCCGTCTGCAAAATCCGAATGTGAAGATATCGAAAAACGATTTGAACGTGAGATCGACATCGTTTCTCGTCTGGAGCATCCCAATATCGTGCGCCTCTACAGCAGTGGTATGCTCGAACACCACATCCTCTGGATGACGATGGAACTCGTCAAGGGTTCCCGTCTGGATGACCGTCTCCAGCAGTATGGCGCGATGAAGTTCCCGAAAGCAAAGAACATCATGTTGCAGCTCTTGAGCGGCTTGATGGAAGCGCATCGCCGTCAGATCGTTCACCGTGATCTCAAGCCCGCCAACATCATGCTTTCCAAGAAAGAGGGCTATTCCGATCAGGTCGTGATTCTCGACTTTGGTCTGTCAAAGGCTCTGGGCGAAAGCGAAGACGAATCGAAGCAGAACCTGACCTGCGTCGACTCGCGCCGTGTCTATGGTACGCCTCAGTACATGGCACCTGAACAGCTCAAACAGGGCAAGCTCGGGCCGTGGACGGATGTTTATGCGGCTGGCCTGATCTTCTATGAACTCCTGACCGGTCAGGAAGCCGTTCAGGGCATGTCGCTTTTCGATGTGGCGTATAAACAGAGCTACGAAGATCTCGAATTCCCGGAAGAACTCCAGGATACGGCTGTGGAAGCCATGCTCAAAAAGGCGTGCGCCAAGAACCCGGCGGAACGCTATAAGAATGCCGGCGAGTTCTTTGATGCCCTCCAGCATATCGACGAGATCAGCGATCCGCCTTCGGTCCTTTCCAACGACCACCGGGATGGCTTCAATCTGGCGAATATGGGCATGCTCGAAAAGACTCGCGATGAGAACAGCGATGCCAAGACGCAGATCGGCCTGCAGGCGATCAGCATGGATCCGACGGAAGTGATTCGTCATGCGGAGCGCACCGGACGTTCCAAACGGCGTGCAGACGGCATGAAGATCGCCCTTTTCGTGATCATCGGCTTGTTTGTGGCGGTTCTCGTGATTGCCGGTTTTGCCTACTGGTTCGGGTTCATTTCGCTCACGATGAGTCCGAAACCGTAACCC
>JAFZFY010000200.1 GCA_017555665.1 Pseudomonadota bacterium
GGGAATGGAAACGCGTGCGATTGGGGATTTTTGGTGTGCTGTCGGCGCGTATGCCGCTGGCATAGCGCCGACAGGCGGGCCGTATGCGGCTTGAGCCGCATAGGCCGCCACATGACAAGCTACTTGATATCTCGAACGACATGCCCCATGTCGCGAAATTCCTGAACCGCTGAATCCCATAAAAGTGCATGGGATATCGGAGTTCCTTTAGATGCTGCGCGGATTCCTGCTCGCATGATTGCATTTTTGATATGCCCGCCGCTCATTTCAAAATGCTCGCCTAACGCTTCAAAAATAATATCATCCGAAACTGGGGCACGTGGCGGAATCAGGTGTTTCCATAGTTCTGCACGCGCACTGGCATCTGGCATCGGAATATATATTTTAAACTGAATGCGTCTGGCAAGGGCTTCATCAAGCCCTTCCAGAAGATTCGTTGTCAGGATGGCAACGCCTGGATAGGCTTCTAATTTTTGAAGCAAAAAATTGACTTCAAGATTTGCATAACGGTCATTCGATGACTTGACGGATGTCCTTTTTGCAAAGAGCGCGTCTGCCTCATCAAACAGCAGCATGGCCTGTGATTTCTCTGCTTCATCAAATAAGACGGATAGTTTTTTCTCCGTTTCGCCAACATATTTATCGACGACCTTGGAGAGATCAACCACATATAGCGCACGTCTGAGCTCATGCGCTAAAACAAGCGCTGTCAATGTTTTGCCAGTTCCGGGAGGGCCAGACAGGAGGACACTGAGACCTGCACCAGATGCATTATATTTGGAAAATCCCCATTTATTCATCACGGTATCGCGATATTTGGCATACGCGATGACTTCATCGAGGGTGCTTCGCAGATCATCAGATAGCACGATATCGCGGAGCAGCAGGGATGTGCTTCGCATCGAAGCGATGCCGTTTAGTTTGTGTCCGCGTGTTCGGTTGAGCGTTTGGGTAATATTTTCTGCCGTCAATAATGTATCTGGCGTGACGGCCGCTGAACGCATAAATGTCTGGTCGATCGTATTTTGGATCTCATTTTCACTGAGACAATAGCCCAGCGACAACTCGCTGGCCACGGCTTCGGCGGCGGCGGTTGATATATACTTTTCAAGGGCTTGTTTCCAAAATATATATTGGCTGTCTTTATCGGGGGGCGCGCAGATGATCTCGGTCAGTTCGCCAAACAGACGGCGTGTAAATGCTGTCTGGCGTTCCGTGATGACACAATATTTGAGATACGGTTCTTCATTGAGCACATCACGAATGATATGTGCGTTGCGTTTGCAATATTTTTCAGCATCCTCATTGAGATCGGCGATGCGTATGACGAGCAGGGCATGTCTGAGACGGATCTCGCGCATCATGGCGGCAAAATGCGATCGCAGGGCATCTTTAGAGGGTTCTGATTCAGCAAAAACAGCGAGATCGAATTCCAGGATGCATGCAAATGCGCGTTGCGCGGCTCGGCAGACTGCCTGGGTACGGCCAAGCCCTGCATAGCCCACAACGGCTGCTTTTAAAGACTTTTTGGTAAATAGTCGTGCGATTTCTTTGTCGCCTGGACGAAGCTCACAGGGCTTTAATGATATAAAATGGCATGCGGTGAGTTCAGTAATATATGGTTCGCCAAGAATAAATGCCAATATACGGTTTGGCGTAAGGATGGCAGCAAAATTTCGAGGTGTCTCATTTCCCCAGCCTTCGCGCGGACGAAGCTCTATCAGCGCATGCCTGCGAAGCCGCGATGTCGGCAACAGGGCTTCCTCAAACTCTTCTGGCGGGTAGTAACTCAATATATTTGCCAGAAATGATACGCTGACGAGCGAGCCCGGATTCTCGCCGGATGCAAATCGCCATACGCGTGCATATCTCTCATCATATTGGATCAATGCGAGAATAATGATGATATTCAGCTCGATATCGCTCAGACCAAAAGCCTGGCGCAATGATTCGATGACGAGGATATCCGAAAAAGATGTCTGTTCGAGGGCGCAGGATTCGAATGTATGTTCTGTGCGTATCCTTATCGCCTGCGTGATCTGAGCGAGCATGCGCGCGACAGCGTCCATCGTGGGCACGCCGTGCTCGTTGAGCCAGGTCTCGGCAGATGGGGAATTGCTGCCAGTCAGGCCCGCGAGGATCTTTGCCATGCTGACGCTTTTAGGCGCATATCCGCCATTCTCGTTAAGCATGGCATCCCCCGTCTGGCGGATATATCGCATGCACAGTAGAATAAACCATTCACCGTACATCTGCAGAACTTCGCGCGGGGAACTGAATACTGTTAAAGAATCTGTTTCCTCGTTCGGAAGCTCATGGGAGGCTTCAGGCGACTTCTGTATATCGGGCATGGGATCTCAGTTCGCGCTTGCGTCCTGACAATCGACGGTAAAGTTTTGATCCGCATCGACTGAAAGCACGCATTTTTCTTTGGTTTCTGCCGCCATGCCGTTGCTTCGCAGGCGGTAGTATATGATCTCGAGATGGCCGTCCTGATCGTTCCATGTCGGCGCATCCTCAGGCTCTTGCAGATATCTGGGATTTCCTGTGGTGAGAATGACCATGGCTCTCACACGGACATAATCTTCAAGCGAATCCGGCTTGCTGCGAACGGCTTCTGAAAATGTCTTGAAAAGCGCTTCATTGGGAAGTTCAAAATATGTATCCGGCAACGCGACGGCTGCCGATCGATATGTATAAACGGCATCCGTGGCTTTGGTCGCATGTTTGATCTCATAGAACATGAGATTGCCCAGCCGGCATATCGGGGATGCCTTTTCATTTTTTTCGAGATTCTGACTGATGATTTTTGTATATTTTTTGAGCTGCGAATTATCTTCATCCATATATTCATATTCGAGCGGCGCCGTCCACTCAAATACGGATGGCGTGACGGGCGTATCTGTAGGCTCTTTGATGGAAGGCGTGCAGGCTGCGCTCAGAGAGGATAAAACGATCGCTGCTCTTGTAAGTATTTTTTTAATCATCATGAATACTCAAAAAATATAAAGATATAAAAACAGGGCATCGGAGGATGCCCTGTTAAGATTTAACTTAAGCCTCGTATGGCGAGAGCTTTGTGCCAGTTTCTTTGCCGTTCGGATCGTCGGTGTGAAGCCCGAGGCCCTCGAACCACGTCTTGTGAGCCGCGCTCGTCTTCGAGCCTTTGGGACGTGCAACGTGATAGCTGGCATAGAGTTCTGCAAATTCCTCGCCGGGTTCGCGGAACTGATACATGCTGATCTTCTGGCTCCATGCGGAATTATTGAATGAATACCAGCCACGGTTTTCATAGCCTTCATGAATCTGACGGCTCTTCATATAGGGGCGAAGCCCTCTATACCACGGCATGCCTGTGGCTGCATCCGCAAACGAATTGATGATGTGGCGATATACCTTGCAGTCTGCAAGGACATTCGAAAATTCGTTATAGCCTCTGTAGGATCCGCCGTCTTTCTTGCCGGTAACCCAATTCCAGGCTTTCTTTAACACGCCTTGCTTCTCATTTTCAGGATCAAGACGTTTGCCTCTGTTTTCATAAGCTTTTTTGATCTGAGCTTTGACATTGGCAACATCGTATGTCGTCACGCGCTTTTTGATGAGAAGTTTGGCGCCTTCACGCGCGATTTCAAGTTCTTCGCCCTGCAGCGCTTCACCGTAAGGCGTATCGATTTCATTTTCGATGGCAGTCGCGACCTTCGAAGCATCCTTGCCTTCTTCTTTCCAGCCGGAAATCTTGCGGAAATCGGCACGGCCTGAATACTTTTTACCGGCATCGACGACGTGGCCGAGCTCATGCACCATCGTGCAGTTCAGCGAGTTGAGATTGACTTTATAATCCGATTCAGAATCGCAATAGCCGCCGCCTGCATCGTAGATCAGACCCGCGCGCTTGTTCGTCTCGCCTTCTGTATAATTGACGTTATACGAACCGAGCTCCCAGACGGCAAATCCGCCGCCGCCGCTCGTCGTGTTCTCGGTCGTGATCGACGATACCTTGTCCACATGGGATTTCGGAAGCAGCGAAAGGCTGTAATACAGATGTTTCAGGCCTGTCGCTGTCCAGTCTGCTTCCTGATCCATATATGAGAATTTGAAGATCTTGCCTTTCAGCGTGCCGGAGCCGACTTTCACGCCGTATTTGCGCTCAACAAACTCCGTCATCGCCTTTGCGCTGGCAACATGCTCATACAGCAGATCCATGCACTCGTCGCGATCAGCGCCCTTAAAATTCTTCGCCAGGCTGAGCATCAAGGGCTCGTTCGCGCCAAGCGAGTCAAGTTCGGCATCCGACGCGCTCTTGAGCGCGGCAAGTGCGGCTTTGGCATCTTTCTTCGTGATGGCTTCCGTCACCTGGGTCTCGGGCGATTTCTGTTCCTGGTTCTCGGTCGAGGTCTCCTGGGTTTGCTCCGCACCCTTTGATTCCACGCCTTTTTTAGTCTTGTCCTGCTCTTTGCTTGTTGTTTTTTCGGGCATATCAGTTCTCCTTATATAAAAAAACTCCCACTCCCTCTTAACAGTTTATCCCGACTGGCGCAAGTATTTACTGTGCATTTTGATCTCTTCGGGACGCGTCCTATGCGCAAGGCGCATACGGCCGCGCGGCGTCCTATGCGCAAGGCGCATACGGCCGCCTTCTGGCTGGACGACTAAAGAATTTTACACCATACCTGTATCGGTATATAAATTATAGCTCTTATGTGCCACCTCAGGGCTTGCCTCTGATCCTTTTACTACTTATTCTACGCATATCGAGGATTTTTATGAACACATCATCCATGCATTCACGCACACGACTGTTTGCGATGGCGCTCGCGCTTGTCGCTGCCTGTTTCACATCCTGCGCGCACAACGATGCGCCGGAGGCCAAGAGCCCGACGGAGCCCGCCGCATCTGCCGAACCCGAGGCTGCGCCCGCACAAGATCCTGAGCAGCTCAAGGCGCAAGAAGAACTCGACAAGGCTGCTGAAGAACGTTTTAACAGCCTTGAACCCGAATATCAGAAAATCATGGAGCAAAAGCTGGAAGGCCTCGACGATAAACAGCTTCAGGAAAAATTGACCGAGGTCTCCACGCAGATGCAGAACCTCGCCCCGGGTTATGCGGATATCATTCAAAATGGGAATTCCCCCAAATGGGCGGTTGCTTCGCTTGTAAACTTGGGCTCGATGTATCAGCATGTCGGGGATGAGCTGAATGCGCTCAAGGCTCCGGAGGGCGTGCCTGAGGATGTCGCGCAAGCCTATTCTGACCTGGTCAGGAATTTTGCTGGCAACTTTACGGAGCAGGCTGGCTCATTTTATGACAATGCCGTCAAGCTTGCGGATGAACACCAGGTGCAGAGCGAGTATGCTGACAGGGCAAGACAGGCCAGACAGCCGAGCGGTGAATAGCTTGATATAGATTCTTCGGGCGATATATAAATATAGGCCGTCATGATTGCATGCCCCCCTCGTCACACACGAATGGGGGCGCGCGCCGGACAGACGGCTGTGAGGTCAAAATAACTGCGTCAGAAGCATATTCATGATACTGGCTTTATGGCTCCGTGTCTGCCAGAATCTCGTTCCAGGCATATCTTTCTGAAAGAATATCATGGAATATGATATAATATTCGCTTCCTTCTGGCAAAGCCAAATCCCCGTTCATGAGAAATGCAAGCGCCGGTTTATCAATCTCTGGAATCGCGGCGCGTTCGCCTTCTGTCGTTTCGTGATCGCCAGGTTCTGAATGGATATGGCACTTGCGTTTTAAAAGCCGTTTGTAAAATGCAGACACGGTTTCGTCAGCCTGACGCGTCAATATCAGGGCAGAACCGTCATCACGGCGTATGCAGACTTGCGCACATCGCGCGGCTGCCTGCATCAGCGCGATATCGTCGCGCATCGCTCGCGGGCGCATGCGGTAAAACGATATCATGGCCTGGGCGACTCCCTTCACCGTGGCCTCGTTGCTTTCGAGATTGCATAACCGGCCTCTTGCTGTCGGATAACACTGTATGTCAAAAATCTTTTCTTCTTTCAGATCAAAAATAATGGGTATATAGGAATTGACCTCTCCGGTCAGCGCATATTTATATCGAACCGTGTTGGGATCGAACTGAGCTGTTTTTTTAAGATCGTCGCGATACATCACGCCCGTATAAGCGCGCTCCAGGTCGTTGAAATCCACGCCAGCATAGACATTTACGAGCATGATCACATAACGGAATCCGGCAGCAAGCGCGCCTTTGCGGTCGATATCGACATATTCTGTAGCTCCGCGCGGATAGGGCGCTTCCTGAAAATCACCAGAATGCTGCGCAAATACGCCTTTGCGATTGGTATGAATGTTCTGAGGATATACCAGCTGATAATAAGTACAGCAGCCTGTCTTTGTCCAGGTTTCATCATAAAACGCAACAGACAGATCCAGATCAACCCGGCGAGATTCTGCTTTTTGGCACCAGTGCAGGAAGAGGCGGAGTTTTCCGCTGTGATCCTCTGGGGGCATCGGCAGGCTGGATCCCGCCGAAAGATGGATCGCAAGGCTGCCGGTGTTTCTTTCATTAAACGGGAAAGTCAGCGTGTTTATGGATTCGTCGATGATTGCCTGTTCGTAGTGCGTTTTCTTTTCAAATCTATGCAGCAGTACCTGGACAATCGCCTCGCAGATCATTTTTATATATATGGGATGGATTGTAAAACGTTTATCTGAGATCCAATATATCTTTCTGGAACTGCCGGCCGGATAAAACACGCGCTTGTCGAGTTTATGGTCTCTCGTGCGCAAGTGGCCCCATATTTGGACAAGCATCGGGGTGGAGAGCCTGGTCAAGTGCTTGGATAGCTTGAGAACAAAGCCGAGCTTTGATGTCACATCTCCGGCAGCCGCTTTCATCCCCTTCCTCACGCCGCCCGCGATCTGCATCACGGTGCCGAGCAGGTTTGTTCGAGTTTTGAGGCTTTCTAAAACTCTTTTCTTGACATCAGATATCTGCTCGGATGCATAACTGCCTGCATCTGCTTCTGTTACAAATCCGCGAAGGATGCGATCGATATGGCGCGCAAATTCACCAGGCCGCTGTGCCATAAGCTTTTCAAGCCGTGTCGTATCGCGGTCAGCGATCGCCTGTTCCAGAAGTGAGCGCCAGGTCCGAAATGCAGGCACGCGTTTTCCTGAAATATCTTTTTTATGTACCACGCCAAACGCTCGATTCACTTTGGGAAATCTGTGGATATAATCTCCCGCGTGCAAAAACTTGCCAACCCTTGCCCAGAGCGCCCGGCGGCGCAACATATCTTCCTTGAGCGCATTTTCCTCAAATGATTCAAGGATCTGTAAAAACATCCTGCGTTGCCGCCGGGACATTCTGACGACTTTGAATTGGTATGACTGTATCACGCGCATGGCGGAGCAGCATCCTTTGCCATTTGAACGATCACAGCATATCCGCGCATTGACTCTGTGCGGCATCAGCGTGCCATCCTCGCCAGACATGACCGCAATCAAGCGCAATACATCCGTCGCATTCCTCAAATACTTGTCGAGTACAGGGCAGATCGTATCTTCATTCATGGCATTCATCAGCGTGCAGAGCACGACAGCCATTGCCTGGCATGACCCAAAGCGATCGGGCATCCAGGAGACGACTTTTTCGGGCCACTCGGATAAAAGAATATCTAATGTTTCCTTATCTTGTGAAGACAGCGCCTGTGACGTGCCGCATATGATCTGGAACTTATCTTTTGCAAAATTATAAATATCTTCGCCAAAGTCGATATATTGTTTTGCGCCCCACGCATTTCGGTCAGACGTATATATCGTCTCAAGCCCTTTCAACAGCAGGGAGTCGCGGTCGACCGGACGGCCACATACAGGACATCCTGTATATCCGTGAAAACACGATGTACAGACGCTGTGATGGCATGGTTCGAGCGTGATCACGGTATTGGGATTGCCGCAGCTGAGGCACTTGCCGGCCAGAGGGGCGAACAGGCATAAGACGCGCTTCACCCACAAGATATCCATATCTTCGGGCAGGCTGTTAGGGAAATCACCAAACAGCGATATCATATTTTCTTCATCGCGGACTGCCTTGCCAGCCTCTTTCCAGACCTTGCCAAACCATTCCCAGAAATGAAGCAGCGCATCGGCGCTATAGGTGCTCAGGTGCCCGCGCAATTTTTCAGAAAGGCAGACATTGTATTTTTCTGCGAGCATGATATCGAGCGCCTGAAGGATCGGGGAGAGGCACATCGTTTCGATGGGCGTGTCCGTCATCTTCTGATCAGCCTCGAAATAAATGCCGTAACGTGCGAGAAAGTGTCCGCGAACCTTATGAAACAGATCTGCCATCCCTACGCTCCACATATAAAAAAGCCGGATCGACATCCGGCATCAAAGGAGGGTGCGGAGGAAATCGTATCACTAAAAAATACTAGGTAGCCTTTCGGCTCCCCTAGTTCCTTGATGTAAATAGAAGGAAGTCATACTTGAGCCTCCGCAACATTCGCATATATCATGTGTGCGGCAGGTTTTGCAAGGCCGTATTTCGCGCGGCGCGCGAAATAGGCCGGCACGCAGGGCGTATGCGCCGCAGGCGCATAGCCCGCGACCTAAAATGTCCCCGAAACGCGGTTGATCATGATCGGATCGACTTCTGTGCCGGCGTTTGTCACGCCGGATATGAGACAGTCCGCTTGATACGATTCAGGCAATTCATGGCCCACGATAGCCCCCATGCGATGGGGGCTCGGCTGCTGGCTTTGAATCCCAAGGGAATCATGCATCTTTAAATAGAAATCGGGAATCCTGGTTAGGCATAAACATTTATAGGGGCCGTTGTTTGCATTTTTTAATATATCGCGTGCTCTCGGGATCGCTATCTCTACAGTATTGATTCAATATCGTGCGAACAGTTGGCACCGTTACAGTGGACATGCGCGGAAATCCAGCTTCTTCTGCGATCAAGTTGACATAGCGCGTGAGGTTTGTAGCGGACCACACTTCAGCGTGCAGACCGAGCGATTTCGGATCTTGACGGGCAAGGCCGAGCATCCATTGCTTGGCTTCTTCAGTAATTTCAGTTTTGCGGCCGCGTCCGGGAAGGTCTTCAATCGCCATTCCGATACCGCCTTCGCGAAATTTATCAAGGCACAATCGAACCGTTGATATGGTGACATCCAGCTTCTCCGCGATGTGCCGGATGGGCATCCCTTCGGCTTTCAGCAGCAGCATCTTCGCTCTGCGGTAATGTCTCGCTTCTACCGTTCCCAGCCGCAGGATTGAATTCAAAATGCGTTTTTCTTCAGGACTTAATTGTATGGAATAACTTGGTTTTGGCATCATATTTCTCCGTGCATCCCCCCTAAGCTACGATACACAAATTCAGATGAATGGTAAAGTTATTTATTTCTGTGCAGGCAATATCGTGGTGGCGGCCATTCATTCGCCCTTTGAATTTAAGCGTTTTACCGCCGTTCGTGTTTGTGCGCAGTGATTAAGCCAAATTCTTCTCAGCCCAAAGATCTTGCGCGGCTACCTCAGAAATCACGGTCTGTGCGAATTTCAATACCTTGGCTTCGGCTCCGGCGGTCGCGACGGTCAAAGCCACGGCTGATGGCGCGGGATCCGCTCGGGAGCTTAAAAGGTGACGCGGTCGCGTTGATCATTGTCAAGGTCAAGGCGTGCCAGTGCCAGAAGGTTGGGTGTATGGCGATCACGGTTATGGCCATGATGCGCTGGCTCGTTCACGAATTTGAGATCGCCCCGCTATCGGCCTGGGCCGATACGCGGGGCTTTGGGCTGGGCTATCGGCGCGTTTGCGCCGATACGCCCTCCTGGCCGTCCGCTATCGGCTGTGCCAATACGCGGACGGCTGCACCGCTATTTTAAAATATCATATATATCCCAATAATGTTCTGAATACACATAGAGCGTGTCTTCTTTTGCAATCAAATACCCAATGCCTTCTTTAATGGAAATAGATTGAACGCGTTTCCCAGTGAACTTGTCCAAAACAAAAATGTGTTTTCCGAATCCGCAATAAATAGAATTATCAATCATTTCAAATATTATTCCGCCCGCTGTCAGCGGTGAGGATGTCCAGAGAATTCGATAATCTTCGAGTGAGATTGCAGTGATGTATGCGGTTTTACCGTCATAATAGCCCTGATAGCCGTACCCTTTATGTTGAACATAGAGAACATTATCCTCGACAACTGCCCATTGAATGGACTGCCAGGTTTCCAAAAAGTCAGATGATTTCCGATTCTCAAACGCGGTCAAATCCAGTGCCGTGAGTTTATGCACTTTCTTAGCTACAGCAGTTGTTTCTGTTTAGATTTTCTCGGATCCAATTTGGGATAGTAAGGCCAACACTCAATGGATTGTTCAAAAGTAGCGTTTTCTTGACAATGCGTCATGCAATCCTTTTCGCTTATTTCCTTGCAGAAGTCTTTACATCCCTTTTGCAGTAGTTTGTTGATGGCATCATTTTTCTTGCATATTTCTCTTTTGGTGACAAATCGTGTTTTGTCACGATATTTTAGAGTTGCTTCACAGTAATATTCATAGTCATAAGGATTGAAACCATAGATTTTAGGAATTTGACGCTCGGACGCAGCATCAGATGTGGCGGTGTTGTTCGCGACGGCTTGTGCATCTGGGGTGTCGGGATTGTCTGCGGTAGCTTGTGCCTCTGGGGTGTCCGAATTGTCAGCTTGTGCCTCTGGGGTGTCAGTATTGTCCTGTGCGTTCGTTTGGTGGGCGACATCGGGATTGGCGGCTGCAGAATTCACTGTATTTCCGTCATTTACGGGTGCTTCGTTAGGCGTTTCCGGTGCGAGCGCCTCTGAAACCTCGGTTTTGCGGGCTTCTGGCTTATCCGGCGCATTGGTTGTGCAGGACAGGATAAACAGTGAGGCAAGTATTGCGAGCGAGTGTATGCGGATGCGTTTCATTGGGTGACTCATAGTGTGGCTGGGCGGTGTATTCGTGAAGATTAGCATTACATTGATAGCGGCGTCTCTGAATAGCGGTGTCTCTATGAGCAATCATCTGCCCTTCAATCCATAACGATTTAGAATTATTGCGGGAATGCCGTGTTGAATCAAGGAAAAAGCGCGTCAGCGCCGCCCGGCGTATGCGCGCAGACAGCGATGCGGTCGAGCACATAGCCGGGCGCAAAAGGCGCGTATTTGCGTGCGTTTTGTAGGCACGTGTCGTGACACGTGCCTGCAAACGCGCAAATAGCGCCGCCAGCGAGTCGTAGCGAGCTCAAAAATTTGACACGACAAAAAAAATCCCCTTGCCTTTTACGGCATCGTGTTTACGCTTTCGCGCCCGTGGTTGGAGAGGCGTTTCGGACGGCGATAATGCTTGACGAAATCCATGCTTCTCATTATTTTTTGCGCGGCTTTTTTCGGCATGGGCCGAAGGGAAGGCCGGATGTTTTCTTTCATGGAGTATTTGCGAACATGCTTGACAGATCGAAGTACAAAAACACTTATTTCTTCCACAAAGGCGTTACGATTCCTGAGTTTGAGGGCGTCAGCAAGGACGAGCTCAAAGAGCTCCTCGGCGGCAAGGGCTATGGCCTTTATCTGATGCACTGCATTCTCGACATCCGCTGCCCGGTTGTCGTGAACGTGCCGACGTTCCATGCTAACGACCTCGAAAACGGCCACATGAAGAAAGCCCTTCAGGACGAGATCATGGCTCGCCTGGAAGAGATGGAAAAAGTTTCCGGCAAGAAATTCGGCGACATCCACAACCCGCTGCTCGTTTCGGCCCGTTCCGGCGCGAAATATTCGATGCCTGGTATGATGGACACGATCCTCAACATCGGCTTCACCGACAAGATCGTCGATGCGCTGGCCGTTGGCGACACCGCGCGTTTCTGGCGTGACAGCTATCGTCGTCTCCTCCAGATGTACGGCGATGTTGTTGAGCAGATCAAAGACGAGAATGGCGAAGATCCGTTCGAAGAGACCCTCGGCGAATTCAAGAAAGAGAAAGGCGCCAAGACCGACCTCGACCTGACCGCCGATGACCTCGCGGAACTCATCAAGCGCTACAAAGCCATCTATGTCAAGTATGGCCACGACTTCCCGCAGGATCCGAAGAAATAGGTTATGGCCTCCGCAGAAGCCGTTTTCCGTTCGTGGAACAACGAGCGCGCCATCTTCACCCGCAAGCTCGAGGGTATTCCTGACAGCCTCGGCACCGCCGTCAACATTCAGGAAATGGTCTTCGGTAACCGCACGCCGCGTTCGGCAACGGGCGTTTACTTCACCCGCGATAAGGTTACGGGCATCAAGCACGACATCCTCGATGGTACGGTTCTGTTCCAGGCGCAGGGCGAAGACGTCGTCGCCGGTATCCGCAACAGCCTCCCGATCGAAGCGCTCCGCGATCACGCCGATCCCGCTTTCCACGCCATTTATGAAGAGCTCAAAGCCACTGGCGAGAAGCTCGAGCACAAATGCCGCGACATGCAGGATACCGAGTTCACGATCGAAGAGGTCAACGGCGTCCCGACGCTGTACTTCCTCCAGATCCGCGATGGCAAGCGTTCCGCGAAGGCTGAATCCGTGATCGCCTACAACCTCGTCAAGGAAGGCATCCTCACGAAAGAAGAAGCCATCTGCAAAGTGAACCCCGAGCGTTTCGAAGAGCTCCTCTTCCCGCAGATCGAGCCGAAAGACCGCAAGGCCGCCACGATGATCGCCAAGGGTTCCGCCGCTTCTCCGGGCGCTGCCTGTGGTAAAGTCTGCTTCACGCAGGACGAAGCACTCGCCGCCAAGGCTGCCAAGGAAGACGCTATCCTCGTGACCGTCATGACTTCTCAGGAAGACGTGAAGGGCATGAAGGCTTCCCGCGGTATTCTGACCACGACCGGTACGAAGGTTTCCCATGCCGCCATTATGGCGACCGCATGGGGCATCCCCGCCGTCGTCGGCGCTTCCGAGATCACGATCGACAAAGCCGCCGGTACCTTCAGCTGCAACGGCCACACCATTAAACGTGGTGACTACATCACGATCTCTGGTACGACCGGCGAAGTCTACCTCGGCAAAGTCCCCATGACCGTTCCGAGCAAGCTCGAAGAATCCGCTCAGGCGATTCTCGACTGGTGCCAGGAAATCAAGTCCCTCGACGTCCGCGCCAATGCGGAAGCCGCCGAGACGCAGCCCGCCTTCAACAAGGGCGCCCGTGGCGTTGGCCTGTTCCGTACGGAGCACATGTTCCTCGGCGATCGTCTGCCCTACATTCAGAAAGTTCTGTTCGGCAATGACAAAGACGAGGCCAAGAAAGCCCTCGAAGCCATCTATCAGTTCTCGAAAGATGACTTCAAACACAGCATGTCCGTTATGGACGGCTATGGCGTGACCATCCGTCTGCTCGACGCCCCGCTGCACGAGTTCTTCCCGCACAACAGCGGCCTCAAGCAGGAAGAGAACCCGATGCTCGGTCACCGCTCGGTCCGTATGGCCATCACGAACCCGGAAATCCCCGAGATGCAGATCAAGGCCATTTTGGATGCCGCTGCCGAACTGATCAAGGAAGGCAAACATCCGAAACCCGAAATCGAAATCCCGCTCGTCATCATCGCTCCGGAAGTCAAGGCCATCCTCGAGATCGCCGTCAAGGTTGCTGCTCAGGTCAAGAAAGAGCAGGGCTTCGCAGTTCCGTACGCACTCGGCACGATGGTCGAGACCCCGGCGGCCGCCATCTCCGGCAGCGAAATCGTTCCGGCTCTCCGCGCCAAAGTTGCTGGCTATGATGATGATGTCCATCCCGTCTATGGCTTCGCTTCGTTCGGCACCAACGACCTCACCCAGACGACCCTCGCGATCTCCCGCGACGACGCCGACCGCTTCCTGCCGCTCTATGTCGACAAGGAATTCTTCGAGCGTCATCCGTTCATCAGCATCCATCCGGCCGTCGAGAAGATGGTCCGCACGTTCGTTGCTGATGCACGCGCCATCGATCCGAAGTTCGAAATCTTCATCTGCGGCGAGCACGGCGGCGATGTCTACACGATCGGCCGTCTGCACGAAATCGGCCTCACCGGCGTCTCCATGAGCCCGGGCAAGGTCTATCGTTCGATCATCAAGGCCGCTCAGTGCCAGGTCCAGCATCCGCGTAAATCGGTGAAGTAAATCGATTCACAGGTAGAGACGTGTCGCGACACGTCTCCACGAAATTGGTTTAGCTTAAGCCCCCGTTTCTGGTATAAGAGGCGGGAGCTTTTTTGTGCGTTGGGCTATTTGCGGCGAATGCCGCAAATACGCCCTGCGTGGCGGCCTATCGCCTGCGGCGATACGACCGTCGAGCCGCCTCGCTATGTACTACACGAGGGTGAAGTTTTTCCTATATTATTAACGTGGCAAGCAAATGCAATTAGAGCTATTTCCATCGACAATAACACAGCCTAAAGAAAGCAAACAGAATAATAAAGCTTTGTTAAAGCCGAATAATGAAGCTCCAACATGTATTGAGCTATTTGCAGGTGCAGGTGGATTAGCTTTGGGAATAGAAAGAGCGGGATTTGAAAC
>JAFZFY010000201.1 GCA_017555665.1 Pseudomonadota bacterium
ATGAATGCCGGTATCTGGATGAGCAGTGCAGGATGTCGGGCTCGAATGCCAGGAAGTACAACTGCGTGCATGAGGATGGCGAGATCCATTGGAAGGGGGGCATTTATTGCGGACAGGAGTGTCACAGCGACGGCATTCAATGCCTCGTCTGCCATGAGGGAGAGACGAAATGCTGGGAGGATCGCGTCGCCAAGTGCATCGACAATGACTGGCACGAGGTGGAGAAGTGCACCGCGACGGGGGTATGCCGGAATGGCAAGTGCCTGCTCTGTTATGAAGATGATGTCAAGTGCAATATCTGGTCGGGCAGTTATTCGATCTGCACGAATAACAAGTGGATCTCGAAGGGCAAATGCGAATCCGGATATTGTTATGACGAATATGCCTGTCTGGAGGCGGATTGCGGCCGTCAGGGTCGGACGCATTGCATCAACAATACGGAATTGCAATGCTCGAGCGACAGTACGTGGAAAGTGAAGCGCAAATGTTCGTGCCTGGAAGGCGTATGCTTGGATTGATGCAATATCATGGTGCCTGTGGCGCGTCCCGAATGTGCATGAAATCAGGGTGCGGCGCGTATCGGCAACGCCGATAGCGACGCACAAAACGCGCCGTATGCCGCAGGCATAGGCGCGTCCAAAAAAAGAATCAGCTCGCCCTTATGGGCATCCCCGTTTCACCGAGGCGCAGGGGCGGCTCATTCAAATTCAGGGAATGGCTCGGCCATGGCGGTCGCCGCCCGTTTCTTCTTCTTGTCGCCGAAGAGGAGGTCATAGCGTGCGCCGAAGACGAGATTGAACCCCAGAGAGTAGAGGGAGTTTTCGTCCATGTGCTCGTTATCCATGTCGCGGATGGTCGTCATATACTCGGCATCCGAGATCATGCGGCTGAAATCGACATAGCCCTGGAGACCGATGATGACATCGAGATTGATCTTGGTGATCTTGTACATGAAGGCGCACATGAGGCCGAGTTCAAATGTCTGCAGATCCCATTCGAGTTCGTTTGTGGTGATGCCGAAAGCCTCTGCAGCGATCGAATTGAATCCCTTGTTGTAGGTATTTTTGACGCTGCCGAAGCCGTAATTCATCCAGAGGCCGAGGTCGAGCAGATTGTTGTATTCGTAGCGGAGCGTGAGGCCGATGGAGGGATGCTGCACGACCATCTCGCGCTCGCGCGATTCGAGCGTGGTGGTGAGCTTTGTCTGGCCGAGTCTGTGGGCGGCCATGGTCCAGTTGAAGTCGAGACCGACACCGACGCCCATGTCAAAGCGGAACAGCGCTGTGATCTGAAGGCCGCCAGATACGTTGAAAATCGGGTCGCCGAGGGATTCGTTGCCCAGAAAATCGCCTGTGCCGCCGAGTTTGCCGAGGAGTTCAAACTGCACCTCTTCAGCCTGGGCTGTCTGGGGGGCTGCAAGCGTTCCGACAGTCAGTGTCATCATCAAAGCCAAAAGCATCCATAACGTTTTTTTCACGATTTGCTCTCCTCTGGGGCATGCTAAATCATGCGTCTATTGAAAATTTGCCCGAAATGCATCGGGGTGCATATGTTATGACCGCACATGGGTGCGACTGTTTTAAACTATCACAGGCATATCTCTGATGCGAAATTCTTTCATAACCGTTATTTTCGGCATGATGGTGAGCATGTTTCCCGCATGTTCATCCGCACAGCCAGGCGATACACCTGTTTCTGAAAGCCACGATTCTACCACTACAGGCGAGAAATTTCAATTAAAGCGGCGACCGAGTTACGTTTCGCCTCAGGTATGGGCGCGTCAGAAACTGGCGGCGGCTTTTAAGCATGCTCGCGAGCCTGCGCCGGGGCTGACACGGACGTTTTTTGTGCTTCCCGGTGAGGAGGATACGGCGTTTTCGATCGGCACCACACGGGACGGCTACATGATCAACGGGCGGAGCCTCCCGGTGCCGAGCCTCCTGATCCGCCAGCTTCCGGTGCCTTACGAGCGCGGCCTGACCTACGGCACGCAGGAGCTGATCCGCCTGCTCGTCGATACGGCACGCGTCATGGAGAAAAAATATCCCGGCACGATCATGTATATGGGCAATATGGGGGCTCGCGAGGGCGGCGATATCTCGTATTCCGTCAGCCATAACGCCGGGCGCGATGCCGATATCGCGTTCTACCTTCTGGATGATCAAGGGAAATTCGCGCATCCCAGGCATCTGCACAAGATCAACCGGGTGCTGCATTCGCGTGAGGCCGGCGCGGTCTATACGTTCGATCTCGAAAAGAATACGACGCTTGTCGAGACGCTTCTGACACATCCGAAGATCAACGTGCAGTTCATCTTTCTGGTCAAGCATCTGCGGTCAGCCATCCGCAAGGAATTCGTGAACCGGGGCGCGTCAGAGGAGCTTCTGGCGCGTTTTGACGCGGTCGTGCAGGTTCAGGCAGCGCATAACGACCATTTCCACGTGCGCATCTATTGTTCGGATGCGGATATCTGCGCCGGATGTGTCGATAAGTCGCTGATCCACGAGTGGCAGGAAGATCCGCTGCCCAAGCGCGACAAGTGCGTGGAACGTCATCTTTCGGCGCTGTCGTCCGGCAAGTCTGACGGGCTTCACAAAGCGGCTGCGCTTCAGCGCCTGGCGCTGATGGATGCCGTAAAGGATCATCTCAAAAAAGTCCTGAGCGTGCTTGATGACGAAGATCCCCGCGTGCGCATGGCGGCCGCATTTGCCGCCGAATCGCTGACAGGCGGTGTCTCGGACGCGCTCGCCGGCAGGCTCGCGATAGAACAGGATCCCGACGTTCGGGATGCGCTCATTCATGCGCTGATGCGTCATGAGGATGATGCCGTGCGCAGGGCTTTTAATGCCGAGCTGGACAGGATACCCGATGAAGGGGCGATCCCGGATGGGCAGGCGCGCGAGCTGCGGCTGATCCTCCAGTATATCGCGCACCATCCGCATGCCGATTACGCCGCGAAGCTCGTGCAGCATCTGCCGCAGAGCGGCCGTGATGAGATGTTTGCGCAGATCGTCGGCGCGCTTGAGATCATTTTCAACCGGCATGTCTGCCGCGATATCGCGCGCGGTGCCTGTTTTGAAAAAATCATCCTCTGGTATGAAGGGCATAAGGCTCAGACGCGGCAGGCATGGCTGTTGGCCGGGTTCAGGAATGCGGGTTATGACGTGAAAAATATGGATAACGCCGATATCCCGAAGCTTCTGGATGCGGTCAGCGGGCCGAGACCTGTCAGCGTCAATGCGCAGATCGCGCTCAAAAATCTCTCCAAGGGCAAGCTCGAACAAAATTCCCTGGCATGGGAAATCCCCGATGCGGTCTGGTATTACACGCGCTATTACAAGCGGAATGCGAAGAAATACAGGATCGACCTGAGCGACCGCGATGAGAAGGGCAATCCCGTCGAGAAGCCCGCGAAAAAGGGCAAGAAAAAATAGGCTGGGGAAGCGATTGCGCGTGTCTGGTGGCTTCTGGGGGCCTGCCTATCCGCCGTTGGCGGATACGGCAGGCGGCGCGTCCTATCTGCGATACGGCCGCGCTTGTCTTGGTGCGCGCCCAAGGCGCGATGCCGCCCTGATGGGGCGGGGCTGGGGCTCTGAAAAAAAACGGGTGCCGGGATGCGGCGTGTGATGCGAAGCGCATCCGCATTCTAAAGGCGTGGCATAAGGCCAAAAAAAAGGCGCGGCGTATGTCTTTGACATAGCCGCGCCCAAGCGGCGTATCGAGCGAATGCGAGATAGCCGCAGTATCAAAAAAAAAGAGCTTAAATCCTGTGGAAGTCGACGAGTATGGTCGGGGTCTTCGCGATCATCTGC
>JAFZFY010000202.1 GCA_017555665.1 Pseudomonadota bacterium
GCGCTGCATGAACGCGAACGGCTGCAAAAATGACGGCACGCCATACCCACTCGGCGCAGATATGACGGAACACGGCATACAGTGCGGCTCGCGCGGAGATATCCCTAGCCTGGAAAGGTTCGCATGCGATATCGACAACAGCGCGTGGATCTGCATCAAAAAGGATTGCGACTGCCACGGCACTGAAATAAAAAAAGGCGATGCATGCAAATCCAACACATGCCACGGTCTCACGCTCGAAAACAGCGACAACCTGAAATGCACAGACAAAGGCTGGCAAGTCGTAGAAGAGGGTGAATTCAATATCGGAGGACACGTGCAAAAGCTGACCGAAGGCATCGGCATCGGCAAAGGCGTGTTCACATGTCCGGGCAACACGCCGGGACATCCCAAAGCAAAGATCGATTATGAGATTCCGTGGGAAAACGCCGCCCAATATGCATGCGAAGATAACAATGACGGCTGGCTGTTTGGCCGCCACTGGATATGCAATGCGGAAACGTGTGCCTGCCACGAACGCCCATGCAGGCTCGGCGAAGCGTGCGATAACGGCAAATGCGTCGATCTGGCGCGCCCATGCAAAAATGGCAACTGCCCATGCGGCGACGGCACATGCATGAAAGGCGCGACCTGTCTGGACGGGCATTGCATCTGTGGCACGGACAACGGCGACATGGTGAGTGAAACAAGCGACCCGGATGAGCCGAAAATCAATGAAAATGAAGCCTACTGGATTCATGATGGCGGCAATGCCGGGCGGTATTCCGAACTCTTTGTCAGCAATAGGTACGGCGAATTCACATGCACCGAGTATTTTTCCGAAGGCACATGCTACAGTTACAACTATTACCCGAGATGCGAAAATGAAAAAGGCTGCCGGACGACAGATGGGCGGCATTTCTTCTATGGCGGCTCGCAATATGAAGGGAGCAATCTATCCTTTCATATCGATGCCGGCTTTGATACCGTCCGCGCCAGCGGCATGTATGGCACATGCGTCCTGCCAAGGCATGACGGGCTCAAACGGCTGCGCGATGCCGGTGATAACCCCAAAGAATATATTTGTGATGAAAAGATTTGCACCTGCGGACAGGAAAAATGCTTTACAGGACAAATCTGTCGTCTGGGCAACTGTGAAGATGATATCTGCCATATTCCCGATGAACATAAGACAAAAGTATTTGTCAAAGATGATCCCGCTTGCGAGGAAGACGATTATGATGACGATGATACAGAAACAGATACAGACAAGGAGATGACGTGTGAAGGCAAATGGGTGCTCGGATATGATATTGCAAAATGTATTGGCGGCACGCGCTACTGCCGGGGCCTCGAAGATACAGAATCCAAACCCGCACCTAAAAATCCCGAAGGCTATTTGTGCTTAAATACAGATAGCAAACACGATAATGCCCATAAAGCCTGGGTCTGCCGAGAGGCAGAAAGCTGCCAATGTGGCGGATCGCCATGTCCACAGTGGGGCATTTGCACAGATGAAATATGCATCGTGGCACCAGAACATCGCACTGAAGGAACGCCAAACAGCGCCGATAATAATCAAAACGATGTTAATCAAGACATAAACGATGATAACAAGCAAGATAACCCCCAAAATGCAAATACTAATGATGATATAGAAAACAAAGATAATTCAGGCGATAGCACCAAAGATGCAAAGGCTAATCCAGAAGATAGCAACGATGCAAGCGCCGATAACAAAAACACAGAAAACAAAGATAATTCAGGCGATAGCACCAAAGATGCAAAAGATGATAGTAAGCCTAATGATAGCAAAGATATAAGTTCAGAGGATAATAAAGAAGCAAGTACTGATAAAAACATAGAAAACAAAGACAGTGCAGTCGATAACACCAAAGAAGCCAAAGATGATAGCAAGCCAGAAGATAATGAAGATAATAATGAAACCAAGACTGAAGATAATAATCAAAAAGACACTCTATCAGAATGCAATACGCCATCACCTGGAAAAGACTATGCCTGTGAGCGCGTCATGACAGCCTATGGCAGCAAATTTGCTTGGGTATGCAAATCGCCCGAGGGCTGCAACTGCAATGACAAATTCTGTCCGAAAAATGCCACATGCCATCAAGATGGCATCAAATGTGGCGAATATCTGCTGCACGATGGCGACCCGCACCAATATGCGTGCAAAACAAGCGAGAAGGCGAACTATGAGGCATGGAAATGGGAATGCACAGATCCCAAAGGATGCACATGTGGCAATCATCTTTGCAGAAACTATGAACTCTGCGAAAATAACACATGCACATGCAACGGGACGCTCATCCCTGGTCCAAATTATGTTTGTGAAGCCCAGATGTCCTCTCCTGCTTGGATCTGCAAAGATGCAAACTCATGCAAATGCCCCGGCGAATACGACAGATATCCCGATAGCCCATGCTATCCAGAAAAGCCCGAAAATACTGTCGTGCGCAATGACGCCTATTACTGCGGCGACACGCCGCTCCCCAAAGACTATACGACATTTATATGCAACGCAGAGCATCAGCTGATATGCAACGCCCCCTCATGCTTATGCAAAGCTCAAAAGACAGCCTCGATATGTCCGCAACATGCCCTTTGCGACAAAGGCAAATGCCTGCATCCCGAAACCAAACAACCGTTCACGCCCGATAAATATGGCTATTATACAGAAGGCTTGATGCGTTTATGTATGAAAGAACAATGTCAGTGCGACCAAGTCACCTGCGATCATGGCGAATACTGCATTTTAGGCAAATGCGAAGACCCCGTCGTCGTTTATAATAATCATCATTATTTTGTGGGTTTATATAATTCATCCGATGAATGCCCAAGCAATGATGATCTTCCAGAAAATGAATATCCCGAATGGGACGAAGCCTATCTTTCCTATTATTTCAATATTCAGGAAACCAGCCGGCCCGTCTGTTCGAGCTTTGATTTCGATTATGACGAAACACGAATCTGCGCCCTGCCGGACGGCTGCACATGCGGCAAAGACATCTGCCCGTATGGCTCAAGATGCAGCGCCGATACCTGCGTTTATGATGAAAACGCTCGCGACGGCCAGCCACTCGATAACGACAACAACATCACCTGCAAACGCACGACAATCAAGCCCCCGCACAAAGATTTCAAATGCGATGCGCTCGGCTGGACATGCAAAGGCTCCGACTGCCCATGCGGCGATGCGACCTGCAAAAACAGCGAAGTGTGCATTGCCCCCGGAACTTGTGCAGCCATCATCCAATAATATGATATCATCTCATTCTATAGGAAGCCTCGCTATCGCCTTATCGGCGATACGCGAGGCGCGCTCGCTTATGTGCTCGCTGCCTCACGGCAGCCTGCGCGCATACAGCTCGCGCATATCCGCTTGACGCACACCATAAATCCAAAAACACACCAAATATACTCCGTTCACCCCTAAGGAAAAAAATGGCAAAGAAAAAAACAACTCAACGTTCGCTGTTTGACGTTTCAGTGTCCCCTCAAGAAACGCCCAGAGCACCTGAAATCTCACCCGAAGAACAACTCACACGCGACCTGCTCACGCTCACACCAGCACAGCTCGAAGCCGAGATCGCCAAACACAATGCCCTCTATAACGCCGGAACCCCCGAAATTTCCGATGAACTCTATGACCGGCTTATCCAACGGCTCCGAGCGCTTCAGCCGCAAAGCCGCGCACTCGATGAACTGACCAGCCCCGATGTTGCAGAGACTTCTGCAGGCAAAGTCATACACGACAGACCGATGCTCTCCCTCGAAAAAGCCGAAAAAGGCAAGGAGTTCGCAGATATACGAGCTTGGCTCGGACGCTTCGATGGCGATTTTTTGGGCACCCCAAAAATCGACGGACTCGCGTGCAGCATTTGCTATGACGCACAAGGTGACCTTCAGATCGCTTCCACACGCGGCGACGGTCATATCGGCGAAAACATTACCCCAAATGTCCGCTTTATCAACGCAATCCCTAAGCATATCGAGATTCCCGGACTCGAAGTGCGCGGCGAAGTCTATATGCCGCTTTCCGCATTCAGAGCTTTCGACGGCGAAAAAAAGAGCGCGAGAAACCTCGCTGTAGGTGGCCTCAAGCAAAAAGATGCCCGCGAAACGGCGCGTTACGGCCTGAGCTTTTTCGCCTACGAAGCGCTCGGCATGTCTTTCGACACAGATCTCAAAAAATTCGAGACATTGCGCAAGCTGGGCTTCCAGACCGTCAACACAAAGCATTTTACGCGCACAGATCAGCCGCTTGATGCGCTCATGGCCGACATCCGCGCCTGGTGCAATGATATGGCCGAAGAACGCCCGACTTGGGATTTCGATGCCGATGGCCTCGTGTTCAAGGTCAATGACTGCCAGACACAGCTTTCGATGGGCTTTACCGATCATCACCCCAAGTGCGCGATCGCCTATAAATTCGCATGCGATCAAGCTGAAACGATCCTGCGCGCCGTCGAATGGCAGGTCGCCAAAGGCGCGACACTCACCCCCGTCGCGGTGTTCGACGGCATCAGCCTCGCAGGCGCGCTCGTCCAGCGCGCGACGCTCTCCAATGCCGAACAGGTGCGAAAGTTTCCCCTTAACGATAAAGACAGCAACGATACAGCGCCGCTTCATATCGGAGACACCATCCTTGTCTCGCGCCGGGGCGATGTCATCCCACATGTCGAATGCTGCATCTCCACGCCTGATGGCGCACTTCCTGTCCCAATGCCCGACAAATGCCCCTCTTGCGGTTCCCCGGTCATTGAAGACGGCAAGTTTTTGCGCTGCTCCGATCCCGAAAACTGCCCATCCACAGGCCAGGCTCTTATCGAAAATTACACAAAAATCGTCAACTGCATGGGCTTTGGCGAAAAGATCATCGAAAGCCTCTATGATGCTGGACTCCTCAAGACACCGGCTGACCTGTACCGCCTTAAACCGGCCGATATCGCGAGCGCGATATCGCAATCAGACGACCCCGATGCCATTTTGCCAGGCAAGCTTTACGATGCCATTCAGAGTACACGCAAACAGCCGTTTGCCGTATTTCTCGAAGCGCTCTCCATTCCCTCTCTGGGACATGTCACCAGCCGGGATATTGCCGATCGCTTCCAGACACTCCCCAACCTCCTCGATGCCAGCTCCGAAAAGCTCGCAACGATACTTTACAGAATCAATCAGTCCGATGCGCTTCAAACGCTTATAGCCACCTATATCGAGTATATTCGCGCCGCAGTTCCGGCAGACAAAGAAACGACCGCGCTCTTTCTGAACCGAGCCAAAATTAGAAATCCCCAAAAAGTCAATGATATCGCTTTCGTGAGCGACCTTTTCAAAACGCCGAATGCCCTCAAAGCCGCATCTGATGAAGCGCTCACCGAAGCATTCCAGAATGCCCGTTCAAAACAAAAAATCGCATCAGGACAAGGCAAAACCGCCGTCGCCATTCATCGCGGCCTAGCCCAGAGGCGTGCGCTCATCGATGACTTGCTGCAATTCGTCACCCTCGAAGACACGACAGCAAACGAAGCGTCCAAAGGCGGTATTTTTGCGGGCATGACGTTTCTGTTTACAGGGTCACTCGAATCCATGAAGCGCGAAGAAGCCCAAGCGCGCGTCGAAGCACTGGGCGGCAAAGCCGCCACCGGCGTATCCAAGACACTCTCTGTCCTCGTCGCAACCTCGAGCACAAGCACCAAATGGCGCAAAGCCCAAGAGCTCAATGCCAAAGGGGCAAACATCAAACTCTGGACGGAAGCGGACTTTTTGAAAGCGCTCGAAAACGCCTAACGCCAGGCATCAGCCATTCTTTCTAAAAGGTTTGCGGGTCACTCCTCTGGCACAAGAGAATGACCCACCAAACGCGTAGCGCTCTACTTCCAGATTACAGAAACAGCCAGACAGGGCATCCCGGGCTGCGCCGGCATGGCATCAAGCGTTCGCATACCGCCAAACACCCAAAGCGGCATGTTTCCTGAACAGAGGACCGGCCAGTTCTGACGCCAAGCATCGGGCACGCCTTGACTGCGCAAAGCCTCGCGCGTCTTGCAGAGATTGCCCGTGACCGTCCGCAGCTGCGGAAAATCACACGCAGGACGCACCCCTAGCTCACCCGTGAGCGCCCCAGCATCGATATAGATGGTCGATGTCGTGTTTTTTAAAGCACTTTCGGGAATCATTTTAAAACAGCTGATCTTGCAGAGATTCCAGACATTGACCTCAGAAGCAGGCACATCGAGTTTCAGCGCGAGTTTATTTTCAGAATTCATATCATTACTCCACACAGAGATGCCGTCACGCGACCAACCGACCGTGATGCGGCTATCTTCAGTCTTGCGCCAGCTCTGTTTGCGCACAGCGGTCATTACGAGCGCACGCTCGATGAAGGATGCCTCGGGGCAATGCCCGGCACACACGATGCGCGCCGCATGACGCAAAACCTGTATTTGCGCCGTTTCTCCGAGTGCAGACCAGCGCGACACGGGGCAAAACCACGCACCGGCATAAACCGTACATGCGCGCGCCACAGCCTCTGCAAGCTCAGAAACCGCGCTTGCATCACGACCGATATTGACCAGCGAGCGATAAAGGCAATCGGGCGCAGACGCGCATTCCATAAGTGGCGGCAACACGCGATGCCGGATAAAATTGCGCCGGTAATGCAAAGACTGATTGGACGGATCCTCAGCCCACGCGATATCGAGCGATGTGAGACATTGACAGATATCGTCTTTGCCCACAGCGAGCAACGGGCGAATACGCGTGATTCCGTCCTGTTCGCGTTTTTGCGCGAGCGTGAGCCCGTCGAGTCCGCAACCGCGCCCCAAGCGCCAGAGCGCTGTTTCGAGATTTTCGTCGCCGTGATGCGCGATCGCAAGTGCCGCATGTTCGATCCCGGCAAGCGCGCGCGCAAAGCAAGCATGGCGCGACTCGCGCGCCTGCGCTTCCACATCTGAAGAGGGCACCTCATCCCACGAAAGATCGCTCTGAATAAACGGGATATCAAGCCTTTGCGCGAGTTCACGGGCCACCTCGGCATCAAAGCCGTCACCGGCTCGCAGGTGATGACGCACATGATGCGCGCGAAGCGTGATTTCAAGCGCGTTCTGTTTGACAAAAGCCCAAAGCAAGACAGTCATACAGACGCTGTCTGCGCCCCCCGAAAGCGCAAGCTCGACATGCCGAATGTCGTGCAAAAGCCCAGCAGAGCGAATAAATTTCCCCACTCGCGCATACAACGGATTAGCAATCACTTGAAAATAGAGCGTCTGCATGTATCAAAATCACAAAGTAAAGACGTTCCCTCAAAGAACTTCGGCGCGTATCGTCAGATAGCGCCGAAAACGAGCCGTATGCGCACAGCGCATAGGCGAGTGCGGCTTAGACGCACACAAAGTAAAGACGTTCACTGGAACGTCTCACAAAACCAGAAACACCCAAAACTAAAGCAAAAGCGCGCGGATCGCGTCTGCCAAAACGGGCGCGATAGAGAGGACAGTCAGCTTATCCATGCGTTTTTCGGGCGGGAGCGGAATGGAATCCGTGACGATCAGGCGCTCAATCGGCGCGGCCTTGAGGCGGTTCACAGCATTGCCAGAAAACACGGGATGCGTGCATAGCGCCCAGACGCGGCGTGCGCCACTCGCCATGAGATATTCCGCAGACGAGCAGATCGTGCCGCCCGAAGCGATTTCGTCATCAATCAGAATCGCCGTCTTGTTACGGACATCGCCGACGATATTGTGCATGTGCGGCGTCTCGGTGTCGTCATAACGGCGCTTGTCGATAATCGCCATCGGCAGGCTCAGCATATCGGTATAGGGCGCGAGATCCTTCACTTCGCCAGCATCTGGGCTGACGAGCACGGCATCGCTCAAGTCAAGAGTTTTGAGGTAATCGACGAGAACGTTGCGCGCCGTGAGGACGTGCGCCGGCACGCGGAAGAAGCCCTGCGCCTGCGGCGAGTGGAGATCCATCAGAAGGGCAGAAGTCGCGCCCGATGTCTCGACGAGGTTGGCGGCAAGACGCGCGATGATCGCCACGCCCTGCTTGTCCTGCTTGTCCGAACGGATATAGGGAAAATATGGCATCACCGCGCAAATCGAGCGCGCGCCATAGGCCCGAAGCGTGTCACAGAGGATAAAGAGCTCCATCATGTTCGTGTGGAGCGGCATGGAAGCCGTCTGAATCACGCAGGTATCGCAACCGCGAACATCCTCTTCGATGTGAACGAGAAGATTTTCGTTCGAAAACATCTTTGAAGAAGAACGAGAAAGCGGCACGTCAAGCGCGCCGCACACGGATTTTGCGAGTTCAGGATGCGAACTGCCAGAAAAAATTTTTAACGGTCTCATGTATCGCCTTTCCTGCCTTTTAAATGATGCGTTTGTAATTGTTCATATCGATGATGATCACGCCGTTGTTTTTGGCAGGCGGCGTGCGCCGGTCGCCCTTGTTTGGCGAGCGTCTGGGATATTCAAGATCCTCACCCGGCACATCATAACTCGGCAGCGGAAGCTGCAGCGTTTCTGGCTGCCAGGAGTTCTCTTCTCGCCTGCGGATTTCATCGATGATGAGATAATCTGGAATGATCATGGCTCTTTCCTCCAAACGGGTCAGCCCATCTGACCTGCCTATGCCTATGAAAATTAGATGCCTATGCACGCAACTTCAAGCAACTTTTTTTGAATTGCACAAAATAATTTGCATTAGAAGGCCTATCAACTTTAAGATGCGGAATAGTGTGCGCAATGTTTGCGCCAGAAATCGTCAACCCAGATTTTTCTAAATGATACAAATTATTTTGGTTATTCTTCTGCTGCTGATGAACGGCTTTTTCGTAGCAGCGGAATTTGCCCTTGTCCGTGTCCGAGTCTCGCAGCTCGAAGTTCTGAAAGAACAGGGGAACAAAGCGGCGATCCGAGTACTCAAGATCGTCCATCAAATCGACTCCTATCTATCGGCGGTACAGCTCGGAGTCACGATTGCCAGCCTCGGTATCGGCGCGCTCGCGGAACCAGCGATCAACCGCTGGTTCATGGCGCTTCTCGACTGGATGCAGCTTCCGATCGCTCCGGACATCTCGCATACGATCAGCTATGTCATCGCATTCTCGCTGGCTTCGTTCGCGCACATCGTATGTGGCGAGCTCGCCCCGAAGAGCATCGCGATCGCGAAACCGCTCGAAGTCAGCATGTTCGTCTCCATGCCGATGCGGATTTTCCACGCGGTGTTCAGCCCGATCATGTACCTGCTCGTCGCGACGAGCAACCTGCTTCTCAAGCTGATTCACATCGAGCCTGTGCAGGGCGATCATTCCTCCGGCGTATCTGCCGAAGAGCTCCGCAATATCGCGCACCACTCACAGGATGACGGCACCATCACGAAAGAACAAGGCTCGCTTATCGAGAATGTCTTTCAGTTCTCGGCGCTCAGCGCACGAGAGATCATGATCCCGCGCGGCAAGATCGACGCCATCGCCATCGACACGCCCATCGACGAATTCCTCAATACGGCGCTTGCGCTTGGGCATTCGAGATACCCGGTCTATCGCACGGATGTCGATGATATCGCCGGCATCATCCATATCAAGGATGTCTTTGCCGCACGCCAGGCAAACAAGGATGCCACACTCGAGTCGCTGATGCGCGAAGTCGTCTATATCCCCGAGACAGCCACGATCGGCCATGTGCTCGAAAAACTTCAGCAGAAGCGTTCGCACCTCGCGGTCGTCGTCGACGAATACGGCGGCACTTCCGGCATTCTGACGCTTGAAGATGCGCTTGAGCGTCTCGTCGGCGATATCGAGGACGAATTCGATCCCGAGCAACAGAACGATATCGAACCCCAGGACGGCGGCTGGACCGTCCGGGGCGAAACGCTCCTCAGCGAGCTCTGCGAAACGCTCGACACCAAGGAGATCGATGCCGAAAGCGACACGGTCAGCGGCTTTATCATGGAACAGCTCGGAAGGGTCGCCAAGCCGCATGACACGGTCGAATACCAGGATCTCAAATACGAGGTCACGTCGATGGAACGGCTGCGCATCTCCCGTGTTTTCATCAAAAAAGTCCAGTAACATTCCTTCTGTCACGCCGTTTACGGCAAGCCTTTTTCACGAAGATTCGTTATGACAACAACGCCTTTTATCCGCGTAGTATCGATCGGCGGCACCGGCATGTTCGGCATGAACTGCCTGCTCCTCGAAAGCCCAACGACACGCCTTCTGCTCGACTGCGGTGTCATGTTCCCCGCAGATGACGACCTCGGCATTGACCTCATCACCCCGGACTTCACGATCCTCGAAAACGACCCGCCGCGCGCGCTTCTGGTCACGCACGCGCACGAAGACCACATCGGCGCGATTCCCTATCTCCTCTATGCGCTGATCAAACACGGCTTTAAGGGAAAGCTCCCGATCCATGCATCCGATTTCACGATCGCCATGATCAAGCGCCGCCTTGAGGAACACGAGCTGACCAAGCATGTCGAGTTCAACGTCGCCCGTCCGCGCCAGACCCAGACTTTTGGCGACATCACGGCAGAATTCATCGACGTGTGCCACTCGATTCCGGGCAGCCTCGCCTTCGCTTTCGACACGCCCGTCGGCAAGATCGTCCATTCGGGCGACTGGCGCATCGACAACACGCCGATGGCGGGTGCCAAGACGAACCTCGCGCGTTTCGAAGCACTCGGCGACAGCGGCGTCCGCCTCTTTTTGAGCGATTCCACGAACGTCGAAGTCGACAACACCTCCATCACCAGCGAGCTCGATGTCTATAACGACTTGCAGACGTGCATCAAACAGGCAGAGGGCCGCGTGTTCATCACCCTCTTCGCCTCCAATATCGGTCGCCTGCAATCCATCTTTTACGCGGCTGCAAACGCCGGTCGAAAGATCGCCATCTGCGGCCGTTCCATGGTCTCCAACATGGCGCTCGCACGCGAGCTCGACTATCTCAAAGTCCCCTCGAATCTTGAGATCATCCCAGAAGAAGACATCGCGGCGGCCGACGACAACCTCGTCATCGTCGTCTCTGGCTCACAGGGCGAAAAGACTGCGTCTCTGTTCAAGATCTCCCAGGGCGACCACCCCAAGATCAAACTGCGCCCGACCGACACGCTCATCTATTCGGCACGCCAGATCCCCGGCAACGAGCGCCGCGTCACCGCGATCATCAACGGCTTTTACCGCCAGGGCGCGAGCCTTGTCGACCGCCCGGAACTCACGTTCCACAGCTCCGGACACGGCAATCAGCGCGAACTGGAACTCCTCATAGACCTCATCGCGCCGGAGATCTTCGTGCCCATACACGGCGACCACAGGCGGCTCGCCTTGCACGAGCAGCTCGCGAAACGCATCGGCGACCGCATGACCACCGAGATCATCGATGAAGGCCAGTGCATCGTCCTCTACCCTGACCACCACGAGATCCACGACGGCTACGTCCCCGTGCGCAGATATGTCGTCGGCAAATGCATCGACGGCATCAGCCCCGCAATCATGAAGGAAAAGAAAAACCTCGCGCACCAGGGCCTGCTCACCGTCTCCGGCGTCCTCGACAGCAACGACACGCTCATCGGCAATCTGCGCATCCACGCGCTCGGCATCTGCATCAACGACGGCTGGATGGACGAGCTCGAACCCGAACTGCTCCGCACGATCACGAGCTCCGCGCACCACGGCGACATGGAGGAAATCATCCGCCACAAGGCCGCCAGATACATCAAGCAGATGATCGCGAAGACC
>JAFZFY010000203.1 GCA_017555665.1 Pseudomonadota bacterium
GAGACTTCCCCCTGGCCATAAAATCAAATCAAAGCGTCTGCTTCCTTCTTATATAAGCAAAAAATATCAACCCTAATGCGCATGGAAGCAAGGGCAGGCCGGATCGCTTTTTGAGCGGCATCGCCGCGCAGGTGCTGTTCTGAGGCGGGGCTTCTGTCATCCCGTAAGGCGGCTTGTGAAAATAATATTTGTTGAATTTGCATTGCTGGCCGGTCGGCGGATAGATCGCCTGGATGGCTCGCAGATCGTCTTCATCCAGCGTGCGCAGATTCGTCTCGCCTGTGGAGGAGTAGGGAAACATCGTGGCATTGATGTTGTCGGAATGCGCCAGTCCGAACACGTGGCCGAGCTCATGGGTCAGTGTGTTCTGGAAATCCACGACTTCGGCGCCGTCTCGCTCGTAGATCCCGTAAGGCCAGTTGGATGTATTGATCTCGATGTCCGCATCAAATATCTTGCCGGTCGAGTTCTGATAGGTCACGGATGTCAGGGCCATGATGGTCTTCGATTCGTACCAGTCGTCATCGCGGAATACGATGATATTCGTGTTCTCATCCGTGTACGGGTTGTATCCGATGCGGTCTTCATTGGTCAGGCCCGCCAGATTCAGGGCGAGCGACGATATTTCCGGATGGTTCCAGGTGCCGATGGCTGTCAGTGTGATGCCGAGGACATCTTCAAACGGGATGGCGGACGTGCCCTTTTCATTGAGGTGAAAACTGATGCATGGCTTCGGCCAGTAAGTCGGCAACGGCTGATTGTTCCCTTTGCACGGGTCGCCGGAATCGCCGCACGTATAGGTCTGCACCCAGGCAAGTGCCGGTGTCGGAAGCAGGAGGGCGCAGGCGAACAGGAAGGCTTGAAATCTCATCGGGCGTGCTCCATTTCGGACCGGATGGCGGCCTTGAGCGCGTGTACGTTCTGGCTTGCGTCAAATGCGGAATCGCGGCTGTTTGTGTGTCTGATGACGGCGTTGGACAGGCACATGTTGGTGCGTGACTGTGGGATGGGCAGGACGCGAAATGCGCCCTGTTCAAGGCCGAGAACCATCAGCTTGTCGCCGTATCGCCTGATTTTTTCAAGAAACACGACAAGTTCGGCCCCTGCTTCTGGCCTGAATTCACCGTGAAAGACCTGTGTTGCGTCGTCGAGCCGCCCGCCGCGCGCGTAAAAGACGATCGTGTCGCCGCTGCACGATTTGAGGCACTCGTTGACTTGGGCTGTGATGCGCGTCAGGATGATGTTCTCGTCGAATCGGAACGGCTCGACCGACAGGATCGTGACATGCGCGATGACATCCGAAAACTGCACGAGCTCCGCATCCGTCAGCGTGACGACGCTGGTGGCGAATGCCTGTTCTGGGGCGGGAAGCAGGGCTGAAACGCCCAAAAAAAGTGATAATAGTATCGATCTGCGCATATTTGGCCTCCTTGGTCAAAAAACTGGCAATAGGAATTATAGCGCGATAAATAGGGATTTGTCTGTTTTTTGGACGCTTTTGAAAGGAATTGTGATGAAAAGTAAGATCCTGGTACTGTTTGTGAGTTTGCTGGTTTGCGGCTGTGCCGCGTCCCATCAGGTCAAGGAGATGAGCGCGGCAGACGAGGCGCGTTACGCCACGGCGATTGAAGAGGCGGATGTCAAGTCGCCGTCTCCGGTCGAGGCGGGCGATGTCTTTGTCGTGACAACCGGCGAAACCGCTGAGGACGCGCTTGCATACATCCAGGATACGCCGTCTGTCTCACGCAAGTTCACGGTCGCTCGGGCGGATTATGACGCTTTCTTTGCGCAAAGCCCCGCCGTGATACTCGCGCGGATGCAGCTCGAACCGGTCACGGACGGCAGTTCGCTGCTCGGTTATCGTGTGCGTGATATCAAGCGATTTGAAGGTGTCGATCTGCAGCAGAACGATATTATCACGGGGATCGACGGGGTGATGCCGCGCACGCCTGATGCCTATTTTGAACGCTGGGAGGCTGCGCGTAAAGGCAACAGGTGCGTTGTCAATGTTCAGCGCGATCTTGAGCGCTTTGAGCTTGTGTGGGAAGCCGAGTGACCGGCCTGTTTCACACGGCCGGTGCAAAGCCCTATGGCTGACGCCATACGGGCTTTGGGCGCGCCTGTTTCACACGGCGCGCCTTCGCTTTCGCGGCACAGCCATCAGTGCCGCAAGCGCCAGAAGTATCGCGCACGCCAAAGGCAGGTCGCGGCGCTTGCCGGAGGGCATGGCCTGACAGCCGCCGGTATTGCGGAGCTCAAGACTGGCGGCCAGCTCTTCATGAGGGCCGTCGCCGTTTGTATAGCAGGGGCATGTCAGGCCGCATGATGTCTTTTCCCCGCATGATTTGTCTTTGCAGTCCGTGATGCCGACTGAAAAATCATCGAGCAGGCATTTGCACTGTCCCGAGGGCGCGTCGCATGTCATGTGGTTCGGGCATTCGCCGCATGGCGTGCCGCAGCTGTCGTGTCCGCACAGCTTGCCTTCGCAAGAGTCGATGCATTCGCACTGGAACGTCGTTTCGTTGCATATCTGGTTGGGCGGACATGCGCCGCAGGTTCCGCCGCAGTCGTCACTGCCGCATGTGCGGACACGCTCGCCTGAATCATTGACGCATTTCGGCGTGCAGTTTCTCGTGTTCGCGTTCTGGGACAGGTCGATGCACTGATAGTTCTGGCAGGACTCCGTGCGTTTGGCGCACATGCCGTCGATACCCGGCGTGACCAACGCCCCGCAACCATTGTCACCACACGCTTTGGGCTGTCCTTCCGAGCCCGGGATGACCTCGCTTGGCGTGCATGTGCAGAGGCCATTCTCGCAGGATGACTGGATGCCGCATTCGCCGCATTCGCCGCCGCAGCCGTCACTGCCGCAAGATTTGTTGGTGCAGTTCGGGATGCATGGGCAGTAATCCGCACTGCTCAGGGAACGCAGGATGTCGGGGGTTTTGGCGTAGAGCTCGAACGTGACGCGGTCGGTGCACTGCAACTGCCCGACGGCGCCGATCGCCTGACCTTGAAGCAGGAGCGCGCCCGGCTCGATATCCGGGGCTAATATGGCGAGATGTCGGTATTCAAAATTCTGGCTGTTGTGCTGGATGCGGACGATGGTGCCTGTGTCGGCGCACTGGTCTGTACCGCATGTGCCAAGGTCGCAGAGCGTGGCCGGGGTGATCGAGAGCACCTTGCCGTCTGTGAGGGCGCGGACGATCGTGCCGACCTGACAATCAAAAATACGCGTCTGATCTGCTTCGACAAAGTCCGTATCACCGCATGAGGAGGGGACGGGTTTGCAGACGTCTGGCGCGGCAAACGACGACGGGCTTGCGAGCAGGCTTGACAGGATAATAGCGGGAAGGACGATGCGATTGTGCATGGCTGGAGATGCCGTAATAATTCCGATTTGGTATAAAAAAAGCGGCATAAGCCGCTTTTATGAATACATTAACCTGCTTTGCCAGGAAGCCATTCGCAGTAACCTTCTTTCCATTCGCCCGTGTTGGGATCCTGTTTCGGGGGAACCCACTGGCGATCAACTGAGCATTTACCGGTTTCTGTTGTGCTCGGCGCCCAGGATTTGCAGCCTGTCAGGCCACAAGCCATGCCCAACATCACGAGCAGTGCAAGGACAACACCTTTTTTCATTTTTGCCTCCATCAGGTCTATTCTAAATTGTCGCCAGAGGCGACATCTTGCGAACCAAGCATGCATCGAAACATTCGATGATTCAGTGCCCTTTTGTCCCAGGGGCAGGACAAAATGCAATAAGCAATCTATTTACTTCAAAATGCGGAGATATTCAAGAATTTGGTTTGATCGCCTTTCAGCGGCCGGCTTTTCGTATGCGATCTGCGGCACAGATATCCGAGCTGCGATCGAGGCACGCGGTCGCGATCATCTCGGGCGATTGCGGTCGTCACGCCTGCCATTGCGTTTTCTGCCGTCGAATCTGCGCGGTTTTCCGTCCCTTTCGTGCCGGTCATCACGGCGTGCTTCGCGCCTGTCTCCGCCGCGCCTGTCTCCGTCACGTCTTGAGTCGCCTCTGCGCCCGCCTCTGTCGTCGCGCCTGCGGTTGTTGTCTTCGTCTGTTTTGGGCGGCGTGCCCATGGGACAGGCATTTCCGAGATCGGCGAGTGCGCATGCCCAGTGTAATGGGGATCTCATGGCGGCGACAAAAGATGCCTGATCGCTGATCTTGTCGGCAAATAGCGTGGCGCAGCGGCCGATATGCGTGATGTCGTCCGTGATGCCTGAGCCAGCGCATGCCGGCAGGCCGGTCACCTGTTGGGCTTCGATGCTGAGCTCGTTGTCGATGCGGCGGCGATACGCCGCCAACGTGTCGATATCGTCAAAGCCGCGTCCTTTGGAATCCCGTGCACTGTACACGCGGTCTTTCAGGCCCTCGCCTTTGTTGTATATATCACGGGCGATCACGATGCCGCCTCGGTCATGGAAGTAATCGAGCACGTCTTCGAGGGCTGGCGTGTCGCCCAGATTGCGCCAATCTTCCGAGGCAAATGCGTCGTCAATGACTTTGGGGAATGCCGTGACACATCCGGAGGATGTCTGGAGCTCAACGCCTATGGCGACAAAGTAATCCTTGCGCGCGGCAATTTCTGCGTATTCACGCGCTCTGTTTGAGGATGCGCGATCCGTGATGGCTATGCCGTCAAGATGGGCAGCCTTGGCTGCGTCGATCAGGTCTTCAAGGCTGAATGCGCCGTTCGGGCTGGCGTGTGTATATGTGAAAATGTCGATGATCATGAGCGCTCCTAAAGCATTGACAGGATGCTCCCGGCGATGGGGAGGGAAAAGTAAAGCCGAGGCTCTATAACACACATTGGTGGTTTTGACACATGAATTGAATTCCTGTGGATCGGGATGCGTAAAAAAAAGCCGCGTATCGGCTTGGCCGATAGCGGCTTTGGGTCGACGCGCATACGCCGTGGCGTGCATGGCTCTATAGGCGTTCAAAGACGATCGAACACCACTCGCCTTTTACCACGTGCGACAGCTGTTTCATGGCGATGCCTTCCAAAAAGGCTTCTTCAACGTCTTCACGCTCTTCGGACAGTATGCCCGACAGAACGAGTTTTGCGCCGATTTTGCAGGCATTTTTCATGTCTTCTTTGAGTGCCTTGAGCACTGACGAGATGATGTTTGCGACGACGAGATCATATTTTTCCTCGATATCCCAGATATCGGTGTCGTCGAACACGCAGGAGACGTGATTGGCTTCGCCATTTTCGCGGCTCACATCGATGCAGATCGGGTCGTTGTCTACGCCGCGCACGTTTTCGATGCCGCAGAGGCTGCCCGCGATCGAGAGGACGCCCGAACCGCAGCCGACATCGAGCATGCTGTGAACACTGCCGTCAGCCGAGAGGCGGTCGATCGCCTGGATGCAGAGCTGCGTCGTCTCGTGAAGCCCGGTCCCGAATGCCATGCCCGGCTCGATCACGATGACTTTGACGTTCTCTGGTGCTGTAAAATCAGACCACGGCGTGCGAACTGCGAGTCGTTCCGAGACTTGTGCCGGCTTGAAAAAGGCTTTCCAGCCGTCTTTCCACGACTGATCCGTGAAGCTTTCAAGCGCGGTATCGAAGGGGATTTTGGCGTTTCGCGCCATCTGCTCGACGGCGGCACGGACTTCCGCTGCCTCGACCGCCTGGCTGTTTTCAAAATAGCACATCAGGCGTTTCTGGTCTGTGGCGAGTTCTTTGCCGTCCAGCGTCGTCGAATCCTGTTCGTTGATCGTGGCGGCTCCGTAGGCGTAAAGCACGCCGTACAGGTCCTGTTCAAAGAAATACAGATCATAATGCGCTTCGTCTGGCGCGGGATATGTCATGGAAAGTCGGATCCAGGATTCGTCGCTCATGTTGTCTGACCTTATTGGGGTGGGGGAAACGTTTATATGCGCAGGGCTTTCTGCACACAAAACGGCGGCAATCTAGTCTAAAACCCTGCGTCTTGTCACGCTTTTGATTAATGCGGAATGTGGGATGCGGAATGATGAATTCAATTCGGAATGTGGGGTGCGGAATGCGGAATGTAATGTTATAGACGCATTTGGGGGATCAAACATACGTTGCGCGATGTTTTCATGGTGAAAACATAAAAACTGAAGGAGAAAACAAACATGGCCGAGATGGTAGCTTCAATTAATCTGTCTGCTCTGAGCAACAACGACATCTATGGGTTCTTGAATGATGTCGCGCATCAGATCGAGGATACGTTCAGTGTGTCACCCGACTATGCTAAAGAATTTATGGATACCCTGAAAGCGTTTGATGAAGCGCTCAGAATGGGGGATGCAGCATTTTCATCCAAAGAGTTGTTCGATGCGGATAGAGATGCTGATCTGGCGTGGTGGGCATTGAACGGCTATTTGAAGGCCATGACA
>JAFZFY010000204.1 GCA_017555665.1 Pseudomonadota bacterium
GCCTCTGGCATAGCGGCCGCAAAACGGGTATTCTGGCCGCGTATGCCGTAGGCATAGCGGCCGGCAGCGCCGTCCGGAACGGGCGGCGCGGGACAGAAGGCTTAGGAACGGAGGAGGCGACTGATGGGGAAGCGTGCTATTATGAAGCGTGCTATTCTAATGATATGGGCGATTTTGATTTGCCTGCTGGGGTGTGGCGAGAATGGGACATCTGGCGAGTATGGGACATCTGAGGATACGCCGGATAAGAACGAGGCGCTTTGCGACGCATCGGTGAGTGCAGATGTGTATAAATGCGTGGGTAAGACGCGCGTCGTGTGTAAAAATGGCGAGTCGTGGGTGGACGAGAGCGCGTCAATGCTGGGGACGGTCGATTGCGCGGCGGATGGCTTGGTGTGTCACGAGGCGACGCTGGCCGACGGGACCGTGTTTGATGCGTACTGCACGCAGTGTACGGAGAGCGATTTGTCGAACTGCAAGGTCGCGGATTCGGCGACGATGGTGCCGGTCTGTCTGGACAACGGCTTTGAGGGAATGGTGTGCGATTTTGAGTGCCGGCCAGGCTATGTGCGCACGGATGAAGGTACATGCGAGGCCGGGTGAATGTGCGGAATTTCGGAGCACACGGCGCATTGATGGATGCGCAGGTCATGTATTTTCAATGGCCTGCGCTTGTTTTGGATCGCATCATTCGACGGGGAACTGGGGGACGAAAATCATCTTGCGGTAGTATTTGAGCTCTTCGATGGATTCGCGGATGTCGTCGAGGGCGCGGTGGTGATTTTCTTTTTTGTAGGGCTCGAGTTTGGGAAACCAGCGGCGCGCCATCTCTTTGAATGAGGAGACATCGACGTTGCGGTAGTAGAGATGATGCGCGGTGAGGGGCATTTCGAGGTCGATGAAGCGGCGGTCTTGCCAGACGGAGTTGCCGCAGAGCGGGGCGGCATGCGGCTCGGTGTATTGTGAGATGAATTCGAACGTGAGGCGGTCTGCGGCCTCGATGTCGATATCTGAGTTGAGGACGCGCTCGACAAGGCCGGACTGGGTGTGATGCTTGGTGTTCCAGTCGTCCATCGTGTCGAGGAGTGCCTGCGGTCGTTTGACGGCGATTTCTGGGCCTTCGGCGATGACGTTGAGCTCGGAATCGGTGATGAGTGTGGCGATTTCGATGATGCGGTCCTTGCGCGTGTCGAGGCCGGTCATTTCGCAGTCGATCCAGATGAGCGGCTGATGAATGCTTCGCGCCATATCGTGTATCCTTTTGCTTGTTCTTGAAAAATTGACAATTTGGGGTGTCGCGTAAAATCGTGCGCCGTGAGGCACGAGATGTCGCTGTGCGCGACGAGCGCCGCTTTTTGTCACAAAATGATGAGATTTGCAATTGGGAGCATGAAATGACACTTGAAGAGGGCGTGAGGGCGTTTTTGACGCATCTCAAGGCTGAGCGCGGACTTGCGAAGAATACTCAGACATCCTATCTGCGTGACCTGAAGTGCCTGAACGGATATCTCGCTGAACATGGATGCACGGAAGTGTCTGATATCAGCGAGGATCTGATACGGGATTACTTGGAGTCACGGCTGGAACCTGGCGAGGATGAGGAAGCGCTGAAATCGCGCTCGCTTGCACGGAATCTCGTGAGCATTCGGCAGTGGATGAATTTTCTTGTGGGCGATGGTGTGCTTGAACAGAGCCCTTGCGAGCATATCGATATTCCGAAGTATGCGCAGAAAGACCCGGTATATCTGAACGAACACGAAGTGGAGAGCCTTTTGAATGCCCCCAATTGTTGCACGGCAGAGGGGCTTCGGGACCGCGCGATGATTGAGCTTTTGTATGCGACAGGGCTTCGCGTCTCGGAGCTCGTGAATATGGCGGTCAGGGATGTTGACCTCGATATGGGGTGCGTGACGGCGCACGGCAAGGGGAGCAAGGATCGCGTGATCCCGATGGGGGAATGCGCGCACCAGTGGATCAGCCGTTATCTGGAACGAAGCCGGTCGGAACTCCTAGGAAATACGCAGTCTGAGGTCGCGACGCTTTTCGTGACACGGCGTGGGGGTGGCATGACGCGGCAGGGATTTTGGAAAAATCTGAAGAAATATGCGCTTGAGGCCGGAATCCGAAAGGAGCTTTCGCCGCACAAATTGCGGCACACGTTCGCGACGCACCTGATCTCGCATGGCGCGGATCTTCTGGCCGTTCAGGAGATGCTGGGGCATGCGGATATCTCATCGACGCAGATTTACACCCATGTGTCGCGCGAGCGCATGAAGCGCATCTTTGCAGAGCATCATCCGAGGATGCATAAATAGTTTTGTAGGGAAACCCTTTCTTTGGTGCCCAAGGAAAGGGTTTTCCCCACACCCCTTTCCGTAAAGAAAGGCGATGATGTTGAGCGGTAGGGGGGATGCGTCTAGGCTTGCGGCAGCTTGGCTGGTTTTGCGGCAGCTTGGTTTGTGTGGAAGCTGCTTGCTGTTCTTTGGGGGCATCATCACGGGGATATCGATTGCGCGGAATGCTTGGAAATAAGCGGAGATGCGGTGTCGGATATCTTTTTTTGTGAGCCCATGTCGTGTTTTTTTTGCACAAAACGCCATAAGATGGGAAAGAAGAAAGATTGTGGAAGCGTTAGGCTTTCTGAGGAGCGTTTGAGATGCAGAGAAACTGGATGACATTACTTTTGATGGGGCTGATGCTCACATCATGCGGAAAGAAGGACGAGGCAGTGCCGGCCACGAAGCCCGAGCCTGTGGTTGAAGAAGCAGATCCTGTCATTGTGGCGGCGGAAACCGTTCGCGTGACGCTTTCGGAATACGACCGTTGTGTGGCGGTGCATAGGTTCGAGGGGCAGATGTATTCGAAGCGGGCGCTTGCGAATCCGAGGTTTCAGCATGATGAGGTGCAGCGATGTGTCCAGATGAAGCTGATGTCGGATGCGCTCAAGCAGGTCGATATGGTGCCCACGGCAGTGGAGCGGCAGCAGGCGTTGCGCAAAGCCTTGGCAACGCACAATGTGCAGAGTGAGCCGCAGCTTGCGGCAAAGATCGGAGTGGATGCGTATGCGCTTGGCGAGATCGTGGATCAGTCGCTTCTGATGCCGACGATGCAGCGCATGTTCGTGATGCAGCTTTCGGATGACAATGCCCGAAAGATGTTCGCGACAGATTATCGGCGCTATACGGTTGAACTTGCGGATTTTGACAATGCGCCGTCGCCGGAGGATGTCGAGTCTTGGTTGAAGTCGCATGAGGATGTGTTTTCGGCGTATATCGGTGTGCATCAGGAGCTGATGCTGACGCCGCCGCACGCGAAATTCGTGCGTATGGCGTATGGGTATGGCGAGATCACGGAGATGGATGCTGCGCGCGTCAAGGCTGCGAGTCTGCGGGGCGTGGCGATTCGTGACGGCCTGGACGGGGCGATTGGGGCATGTGCTGCCGAGGCGGGATGCGAGGTGCTCAACGGGCGTGAATCGCTTTATGACGTGGAACGCACGGACGCGCTTTCGTGGGCATTCCGCATGCCGGTCGGGGGCGTTTCGGAGGTGATTCATGCCGATGGACGCGAAGAGGTCTGGATCCTTCAGGAGGTCGTGCCGCCGCAGAAGCGGAACGCCAAGGACGCGAAAGACCGCGATCTTCTGGGGAAGGCCGTGATGCAGGCGGTGGAGCCGTCGCCGCATCTGATGGCGTTGTTGAAGCCGGCACTTGAGGCTGATGCGGCAGACTTGAAATCGGTGACGGAGGCCAACGGCGGCAGATACAGGCTGTTCAGGGAAATGACGCATCTTGATTTCGCTGACAGGTCAGTCATGGAAAGCGAGCGTGTGCTGAAAGTCTTGGCTGAACTCAAGGAAGGGGAGACGCTGCTTTATTCCAATCCGATCATCGATAACGGGCGTGTGTATATTTTCAGGGTGATAGAGATCGCCATGCCCTCGGAGGCGGATTTCGAGGCGCATAAGGCGGAATGGCAGACCCGTAAAATTGCAGATAAATCGTACAGTCTGGTAGTCTCTTGGCTGGATAAAGCGATTCCGAAGCTGGTCTCGCTCAACATCAAGCCTGTTCAGGAAAAATATGGCGTATTGCAGCCGAATGGCACGATTCGGTGAGGAGATAAATGAGAAAGAAAGTGATTCCGTTAGGCGTGGCGGCGGCGCTTGTGCTGTCGTCATGGGCGTATGGTGAGGGGTCGGGGAAGCCCGTGGAATGGAAGCTGGAGCCCGGACGCGTCATTGGCGGAAACAGTCTGGAGTCGGGCGCGCGCCTGATGGATCCCGTGCTTGTGGACATGGACGGCGATGGCCTGCAGGATCTCGTGTTTGGCGCGCCAGGCGCGAGTCCGAACGGGGTGCAGGCTGCCGGCAGCGTGTATGTCATTCGAGGCAAGAAGGACATGCCGCTTGAGGGCAAAACAGACGTGACGGATTGGCTGTCGTTCGACTATCGTTTTGACGGGCACACGCCGAATGGCATGCTCGGCATGAATATCCTGACAGGCGATTTCAACGGCGACGGCTTCAAGGATATCGCGGTCGCGGCACCGGGTGGCAAAGGCGCGGTGTACCTGATCTATGGCGGTGCTGCCCGCGAAAAAGGAATCTACGATATCGATCAGAAGGAGGCCGGCGCTGTGTCGTTCGTGTCTTCCGAAATCGGGGCGAGCCTCGGCATACAGGGGTGCGTCGGCGATTTCAACCGCGACGGCATTGATGATATCGCGCTCGCGCAGGTCGTGTACAATGCGAATCTCGCAAACAATTCGAGCCAGGTCGTGATGCTCACGATGCGCCGTGAATGGGACAAGGCATCGTATGATATCAATAGCAAGCTCTATGGCAAGACGGTGCTGACACGGCCCGTGTCGAGCCATATCCGCGTGGTGCATTCGTGTGCTGTCGGGGATTTCAACGACGACGGGATCGCCGATATCGCGCTCGGCATGCCTTTGGATGCCACGCAGGGGAGCAAGACGAGCGGCAGCGTGACGGTCGTGTATCACCCGTACAAATACATCGGAACGAATGTCGATCTGTCGCAGATCGATGATAAGATCGGCATCCGCATCAACGGCAGTCAGGCGGGAGCGCAGTTCGGGTATTCGGTCGCGGCGGGCGATTATACCGGCGATGGCCGCGATGATCTGGCCGTGTCTGCGCCGGGAAGGCTTGTCAAAGGGCCTAAATCTGAGGGCGCGGTCTATATTCTGGATGCGAATTACTGGCCCGAGCAGTCGGGCGAGCAGCCGAATTCCTTGCAGATCACGGGCAAGGGCGGCATGTTCGGCTATCGCATTCAGACAGCGGATGTGAACGGCGACAAGCGCCCGGATCTGGTGATCGCCGCGCCCGGCGCAGGCAACCTCGACGCCGGCGTGTTGAGCGTGTATCTCGGCGGGCAGCATTTCATCGAGACGCTTGAAAATAACGCCCGGGCGGATATCGAAGTGGCTGGTGGCGATTTCATGAATTTTGGCTTGGGAAGCGCTTTCGGGGATTTCAACGGGGACGGCAAATTTGATGCGGTCGTGCGCACTGGGGCGGATCCCTTCCATCGTCAGCAGACGGGCGCATTTGCCGTGATCGGCAATTTCTCGGAATTGCCACAGGCCAGCGCGCTTTCGGATAATTTCATGACGGTTCTGGCGCCGAGCAAGGGCGGCGGCCTGGATGCCGGCGTGCGCAGCGTCCACTATAACGACAAGGATTACCGCGTCTGGTTCTCGCCAAAAGGCATGCGCGGCAGAAGCCTGATCTGCCTCATGGATGCGTCGAGAGCGCTCGACGGCGATTATGCGATCGCCGGACAGGAGACGTGTGACATTCAGATCGTCGGGCCGGCGGGATACGCGATTTCGGATTTCACGTTCTCGAAATCGCCGACAGGCAAGCCCCTGCTGACAATCGCGGTGCCCGATATGCCGGTGCAGAAGGCTGTCGGCTTCGTGGCCGTGATCCCGCTTCCGGACGAGATCACGCAGCCGCTCGTGCTCAATCTCTCGGAGGCGACGCTTAAAACCGAGGCGCAGACGTTTATTCTGAGTCATGAGCAGGCTTCGATGCTTGGGGCAAAGCTCGAATGGTTCGACCTCAATCAGGACGGTTACGATGACCTGATCATCGGTGCGCCGAAGCGAAACATCGATGCCGAGACGTGTGGCAGCGTCTTCATCGTGATGGGCAAGGCGGAGCGAAAGCACGGCTATTACGAGCTGACCGGCAAAGAGGTCATCCAGTATGAGGGCTTCATGAACGAGGAGTTTGGGGATGACTGGCGGATCCTTGATTTCAATGTGGACCGCCGTCCGGATCTCTTCGTGCATGCGGCGCATACGCCGGATGCCTCCGGGGAGGAGCATTCGACGATCTACGGCATCTATTCGGCCGGCGGGCGTGCGCCGAAAGCATACAGCGTGAAATCGCCGGATATCGCGACGATCCGCATTTCTGCGCCGCAGAACCGCTCCGGGCTCAAGATCGTGCATCAGGATGCCGATGTCAACGCCGATGGCAACATCGATCTGCTCATGATCTCGCCGGATTACCGTGCCGGGCTTCAGAAACAGGGGGCCGTGTTTGCGGTCTTTTCGGATGCGGAAAACAAGAGCGGCGATATGCCGTTAAGCGATGAGACGCATATCGGGTTCTCGTTTACGCCCGGCCGTAATGAACGCCTGGTGGATGCGCGTTTTGTCTGGAATGCCGGCATCCGGCAGTTCCTCGTCGTGTCGCGTGATCTCATGACGGGGCTCAACAGCACGGTCAACACGTTCGAGGATACGAGTGACAAGCCGTTTCTCGGTGCTTATACCGCGAGCAAGCTCAAACGCCGTCTTTCGGAAGGCCGTATCCCGAAGCCTCTGGAGCTGATCCTCATTCAGGATGTGGAACAGCAGCAGGACGAGCTCTGGTTCGTGTTCCCTTATGACGGACTGACGCAGTCCGGCCAGGGGATCGCGCAGAAAGTCGCCCCCTGGGAGTGATGTATTCGGCTGCGCGGCGTGGCTTTTTTTGAAGCGGCAATGCGCAGTTCTGTTTATTTCCCTGCAAATTTGATTTATTATCAGAGTGGCGTAATTTCTTCGCATCGCATGTTCGCGAACCTTGTTTTGTAAGGAGAAATTTTCGTGAAGGAAACCAAGACCAAGAAAACACCTCAGACATCGACGGCTGTCGTAACGGAAAAGAAGACAGAGGCGGGGCCCTACGATCTTCTTGAGCCTGTGGAGGAGAAGGTGATCCGCATGCATTACGGTCTGTCTGAGAACGATGACAAGTCTCTGGAGTATGCCGTGGGTGCCAGCGAGGATACGCGTCTTCGGGTCTCTCTGATGGAAGCCGGGAATATCGCCGAGCTGGATGGCGAGGTGCCGGTCGTCGAAGGCGCGAGTCGCGAGGTTCTGGGCGAGTTTGTCAAAAGCTTGGACGTATGATCGGTTCCGAGGGCATCCGCTTGATGTCTTCGGTGCTGGGACGTAACCCATGTTTACGCTTCGTCAGGTCACAGCCGCTGGTTTTTTTGGCGTGTATTCCGGCTGTGTGCCATTGACCGTCGATCTTGCGCGTCTTCCGTATTGGCGTGGCGCGTGGATCGGGGTGCTTTACGGAGCGCTCAATCATTTTCTTGTGATGTGGCTCATCGTTCTTGCGGTGAGCTATGTTTCGGCCTGGCTCGGTGATTTTCGCCTCAAGCAGGTCGAGACCTGGCTGGCTTTGGTGCTCTTTGTCCTGATGCTTCAAGGGCTTTCGGCGATGGGATGCCGTCTTATGGGGCGGTATTTTCATGCGCCGCGCCGGGGCGAGGATGCGTTTGACCGTGACGCGCTACTGGCAGCCCTGAAACCCCGTGATACAGGCAAACGGTCTGTGCTGCACGACGTGGTCACGCAGCTTGAGCGGACGGACGCGCCGCCGGATTGCCGGTATTCATGGGCCTGGATCGCTTTGGTTTCTGCGCTTTCGGTGGGAAGCATGGCGTACTGGATCATTATGCTTCGCGAGGCTTGTCTGGAGGCGGTTTATTACGGGATCGAGATGGATGGGGCCTGGTATACCAGCCTGATGCTCACGATGACGGTGCCTCTGGTCGTCCTGATCGTCGCACATGCCGCTTGTCTCGTCTGGCTCTGCCGCGATGTGGAAAGAGGGCGCTGATGGCTGATTTTCA
>JAFZFY010000205.1 GCA_017555665.1 Pseudomonadota bacterium
GAAGCGTGAGCAAGTCGATCTCTGCGGGCACGCCGATGCGGAGCGGAGGCCCCCAGTAGCCGGTTCCGCAACTGACAAAAGCGAGTTTCTGATCGACTTCGTAGAGGCCGCTCGAGTACTTGTGCATGGCGCTGATGAGCAGATTGAGCGGCCAGCATTGCCCGCCGTGTGTGTGTCCGAGGAGCACGAGGTCTGCGCCTGCGGCGAAACTGCGGTCGACCGATCTGGGCTGGTGGACGAGCATGATGCGGAAGATTTCTGGGGGGATGTTCGCGAGTGCCTTTTCGGGATCGGATTTCCACTTGCGGTTTTTGCGGTCACCGATAGCATCGATGGCCCCCGCAACAGCGAGAGGCGTGCCGTTGATCTCGATGAGCTCGTGCGCATTGTCGAGCACATGGATGCCCAGGCCCGATATGAGGTCGCACCAGGCGCGCGCATTCCAGAGATGATCGTGATTTCCGGTCACGAAATAGGTGCCGTATCTGGACTTGAAATCTTTCATCGGATCGAGCCATGACCCGATGTATTCGGGGAGGCCGTCCACCATGTCGCCGGTGATGACGATGAGGTCGGCTTCGAGCGCATTTGTCTGGGCGACGATTTCTTCGATATCCTCGCGGCCGATCGTGTTGCCGACATGGATATCCGAAAGATGGGCGATGCGCAGACCGTCAAGTGACTGCGGCAGGCGCGCGTGATAGAGATCGAAATGCCTGATTTTTCGGCCTTTAGTGGCGTACATCACGGCCGCAGGGGTGAGGGCGACGGCGCCGCCGATCGTTGCGGCGGTCGAGGCTCGCTTGAGGAACTCGCGGCGCGATAGCAAGGCTGCGTCGTTCTCCTCGGCTTGCTTGCTGGGGGAGACGGTGGGCGATTCTGCGTCGGGGGCTTCATTGCCTGAACGGGCGTGATCGCCGGCGGTCACGGCGTCGCCGGCTTGGGCTTGCGCGTTGCTTTTAGCGGCTTTGACGGCTGTTTGGGGGGCGGATTCCGGTGCTTTTTTAGACCGTATCCAAGCGTAGAGGGAGGACAGAGACCAGCCGATGTCGCGAAGGATGACAAGCATCAGCAACAGGCAGATGAAGGTCATCAGGAAATAGAGCCACGGCAGCCAGGTCTCGACGTGATAGGACAGGTAGAGCTGCGGATCTCTGGCGGTATAGAGCGAAATCGGCATGGCCAGAGAGATGGCTGCGAGCAGCAGCACGATGATCAGGCAGGCGCAGATGCTCGCTTTTTTGCTCAGGCGGTGGGGGCGTATGAGCCTGGCATAGAGGATGAGGCCGAACGGCAGGATGATGCTGAGGAACATGAGAAAAAGCGCGAACATGAGCATTCCGACGGTCACGCCTGCGTGCGCGAGTATGCGAGCACGAGATAGGCATGCTCGCCTGATTCGATGCATCCGGTGATGGCATAGCCCATGCCGAGGATCTCAGGCGCAAAGGCTTGCCAGTCGGCTCGCGAGACCAGGCAGGCGATGCGTGCGCCATTTTGTGCCCAGGGCAAGGCGTATTTCGCCCAGTCGGGAAGGGGCATAAAGGCTTTGGAGATGGCTGTGCCGAGAGCTGCAGGGATGGGGACGGACTCGATTTTCGATTTATAGATGCGGATGTTTTCAAGACCGAGTTCACGCTCGACGAGCCGCAAGAAGGCGTATCGCTTCGTGCGTGGCTCCACGAGGATCATCTCCATGTCGGGATGGATGATCTTGATGGGGATGGCCGGGAAGCCCGCGCCTGTGCCGACATCGAGGAGCGGGCCGCGGATTTGGGCGGTGCGAAGGATCTGCAGCGAATCGATACACAAATTGCGCACGATATCTTCCGGCGTGCTGAAGCCCGTGAGATTTGTCTGTTTCTGGTAGTGGAGAAGGCGGTCGAGATAGCAGGCTGTGCGCGCCAAGGCATCGTCGGGGAACGGGATGTCGTGTGTCAGACACCAGGTTTGAAGGGTTCTGGCCGCTGTTTCGCAATGGGACTGCATGGGGCTTTGTCGGGAGGGGCGCATGTGGCGCGGCGGTCAATCGATAGTGGGCTGCAGGGCGTTTCTCACGCGGCTGATGCGCCGTGTGATGCGGCTATCCGCGGCATTTGCGCGCCTGTATGGATGCGGTCGGGGATGCCTCGTGTGCCGGGGACAGCCATAAAAAAAGCGCGAATGCGAAATTCGCGCTTTTGATAGCGATAGGGGCAGGCGGCTATTCTTCTTTGGCCTGGTAGAGATTTGCGGTTGTGCCGTCCGAAAGGAGGAAGCCGTAACCCGTGGCATCATAGATGCCGGTCATGTAGCTCGACGGCATGGCCTCGAATGCGAGGACGGAACCGGAACCTTCCGGGGAGATGTTGATGTAATGGTGCTCGTTCTGGTAACCGATGACGAGGCGGTGTGATTCGCTCTGGGTCTGAGGGGTCAGCCCCATGATCTTGTAATTGCCGATCTTTTCATTTTTCTCGTAGATCTCTGTGAGCTTCTTGATCACTGTCTCGTAAGATTCCGTGACGTGATAGATATGATGCATGGTGAAGAATTCGCCCGTGATCTCGACATTGACGACATTGAACGGCCACTTGATGAACGGCGTGGCGATATCGCTGAAGTCGTAAGACTGTTTTGCGAATGCACTGACCGGCAGCGCGATCATCGTGCAGGCAAGGATGGCAGCCATTAAGCGTTTCATCATGACAGAAACCTTAGAAAATGGGGAATTTACCCTGTTGACCGAGCGTGTAAAAAATGTTGTCGCAGATCGAGCGTTCGAGGATGTTGGAGCTTGCGACCTCATTCGGGTAATCTTTGTAGCGCTCTTTGAAGTTTTTGCGGTTCTCTTCCATGTTGTCTTTGAGCACATCAAAGAAATTGTCGTCCTCAAAGCTCTTGAGGATCGTGTCCTTGTTGTAGACGATGGTATCGGATGCCATTGCGCGACAAAGGCGTTCTGCGCGTTTTAAATCAAAGGCCATAATGATTCCTCTATCCAGAATGAAGAATGAACGAGACCGGTCCGGCTGCCCGCATGATGAAGAATCGCAAAAACAGACGATTATTGTCAATCCTTTTTTGACCGGTCTGCGGGCGCTTATTTGGGGCAGGGGGAAGCCTCCCCCTGCGCGTCTATGTGCTCGCCAGCGTGACGTGTCACGACACGTCTGCTGGCTGCGCGCATACGCCGCTGCCCCCTCTGCGCGCCGCCAGGCTTTGCTGCCGTGCTCTGGGCGCATCGCGGGCTGGCGAGGCATTTGGGGGGAGGCACGCCGAAGGTTCTGCGCTATAAAGCCGGCGGCTCTTTCGCCTCTGATGCGGGAGCAGAAATTTAGCAGATCGGTGACAAGGAGATTGTTGAAGTTCTGGTGTGAGGAATATCGTTGCACGCCGTATTGCGCAATAGGCGCGCGCGGCGGGCGTATCGGCGCGAGGCGCCGATAACCCGGCTCACAAAGAGCGCAGAGCGCTGCACAACAAGCGCAGAACGCCTAATGATTGATGCACCATAAGCTCAGAGAGCCGTTGAATACGGTGGTGAAAACGCTCGAATTGGCGTGTATCTTGTGGAAATAGAAGCGGTTATAGACGCGGTTGACCCAGATCTCGAGCGGCTCTAGGTGGCGGTCAACGGCATCGACCTGGTGCGCGGTGCCCACGTGTTTGTCGATTCTGAGAATCTGAAAGACAAACTGGAACAGGACGGAGACGAAATAGACGCAGAGCTTGTACGCGATGACGACGAGCGCGAGGATGGCCATGATGACGGCGCGCAGGATGATGCCGCCGGGGAAGAACACGATCGGCAGCGTGAAGCCGCGACGGTCCTCGCGGAAACTTGCTAGGAATTCCGTGATCGCGATCATGTACTGGAGTGCCAGGACTGCGATCACGGTGGCCTTGAGGGGCACGTGAGTGGCGAGCATCGTCTGGATGTGGAGCACTTCCTCGATGAGCGCGTCCGCGAGCAGGATGCACGACACGAGCATGAGGATCTCGAGGATGATGGCAATAAGCGTGATGTATTTGTTGCGCGCGATCTGGTAGAGGCGCGCGAACGGGACGTTTGCCATATCAGCACCAGGGGCCGTTGCCGGTGAACACGAAGGGGTGATGCGAGGTCTGCGCGTCGTGTTCGGGATAATCGGATCGGTAGTGGCCGCCGCGGCTCTCCTTGCGGTCAAGCGCGGCCGTCGTGATGATTCGCGCGGCATCGATCATGTTGCGCAGCATGAGCGATCTGGGCTTTCTGGCGGTGATTTCGTCGAGGACTTCGAGGGCGTGTCTCATGCTCTCCTCGCATCGGACAAGGCCGACATCGTCCCACATGGTCTTGCGGAGCAGGCGCGTGTCCGCCTCCTCGTCCGGGCCGGCAAAGGTGCGCTGGCAGACGGGGGTGTAGTCGCCTTCCGAGATGACCGTGGGCTTTGTCCAGTCGATCTGGTCGACGATATCCTGGCTGACGCGTGCGCCGAAGACGAGGCCTTCGAGCAGCGAGTTGCTCGCGAGGCGGTTCGCGCCGTGCACGCCGGTGGCGCAGCATTCGCCGCATGCCCAGAGGCCGAGGCATGTGGTGCGTCCCGACTCGTCGACGCGCACACCGCCCATGTGGTAATGCGCGGCAGGCGACACCGGCAGGAGGTCTTTGACGGGATCGAGCCCCGCCTGCTGGCAGAAGCTGTAGACGGTCGGGAACTTTTCGGGGAACTTATCGCCGACGCACCGCGCGTCGAGGTAGACAGGCAAGCCTTTCTGCTGCTGTGCCCAGATGCCCCTTGCGACGACATCGCGCGGCGCGAGCTCGGCATCTTTGTGAATGTCGAGCATGAATCGCTTGCCATCGGCGAGCAGGACGGCGCCTTCGCCGCGGAGCGCCTCGGTGAGGAGCGGCAGCGGGTCGACTGTCGTGTTGAGCGCCGTCGGATGGAACTGCACGAACTCGACATCGGAAAGCACCGCGCCTGCGCGGGCCGCGATCGCGAGCGCGTCGCCTACCGATTCGACCGGGTTCGTCGTGTACTGATAGATGCGTCCGATGCCGCCGCAGGCCAGAACGACGGCTGGCGAGGCGACTTCGATGATCGTGTCCGTGCCGTTGATGATGCCGTAAACGCCGATGACACGGCCGTCTTTGCGGATGATGTCGACGACGTAGCAGTTCTCGATGACCGTGATGTTCTCGGCGCGCCGGACGGCTTCGGTGAGCGCGCGCTGGACTTCCGCGCCGGTGCTGTCGCCGTGCGCGTGCAGTATCCTTCGCCTGCTGTGGGCAGCCTCGCGTCCGAACGACAGCTCGCCATCGGGCGTGCGGTCAAACTGCGCGCCGACTTCGATGAGCTCGCGTATGCGCGCAGGGCCTTCGCGTGTCAGGACATCGACGCAGCCCCGGATCGAGAGGCCGTCCCCGGCGATCATCGTGTCCACGGCATGGAGCTCAGGGGTGTCGTCCTTGCCCATCGCGCATGCAATGCCGCCCTGTGCGATCGGCGTGGAGCCGCCTCGCCCGAACTCGGATTTGGTGAGCACGATCACGCGCTTGTTTTTGAGCCCCAGCGCGGCCGAAAGCCCCGCAACACCGCCGCCAATGATCGCGGCATCCGCTTGAAAACGCTTTATCTCGTATTTCATCTGACATCTCCAATGCATGAAATCGTCTGTGCATATACCGGCACGGGCGGCGCGATGTTCTAAAATAGCAGGCGAGTTTTTGCACGTCTTTTCTGGATGACGGTTCATTTTATGCGGGACGTGATGCGGATGCCGGGAGGCGGCTTTGGTTGGCGCGTCCTTTGTGCCTGCGGCACATGCGTCCGCGTGCCGTGCTATCGCTGCCGCGATACGCACGGCATTGGGCGCGGCACGGGGAGGGTGCGGCTGTGGCGGTCCGTGGCTGCCCTGTGCCGATTCATGCGTGCATCCAGACGTTGAAACTGTGAATCATCGGTGCTATGGTGTCTCTTTGGGTGTACGTATTTCAATCGTTTTTTTCAGGTTCAGCAAATGTTGAGGAGGCTGTATGGAAAAACTCAAGTCACTGTTAAAGTTTGCAGCCGGGGGGCTCGGCGCGATCGTCAGCATCGCGATGCTCGCCGGATGCAGCGATGAGGAGCCGGCGACTGGCCAGCAGGTGAAGGTCACGAAGGCTGATATCGAGGCATGCTGCGGCACGGATGACGGCTCGAAGACGCATGAGACATGCGTCGAGTATTACCGCACGAACGGCGTATGTTCGCATCCGATCAAGGATGATCCGCCTGTTTATTATGGCCCGCCTGTCTACGGTCCGCCTGACATTCCTAGCGATGCACAGCTCAAGGCCTGTTGCGAGGATCGCGATGATGGGCTGTCGTCGAGCGCGTGCATGGTTGAATACAAGATGACGATGCGGTGCCCGCCGCTTGTCTATGCCGAATACGGCATGCCGGAGCCGAGCGAAGCGGAGCTCAAGGCGTGCTGCGACAACCGCAAGGACGGCATGGATCCCGATGCGTGCAGGGAACAGTATCGGAATACGTTCAGCTGCCCGGAGGACCGGCTTCCTGCGCCTGTTTACGGGATGCCGGAGCCGACCGAAGAAGAGCTCAAGGCGTGCTGTGATTCACGCATGGACGGCATGAATCCCGATGTGTGCAGGGCTGCTTACGAGCAGTCGTACCGGTGCCCTGAGCTGCAGATCCCGCCGGCACCGCTTTACGGCATGCCGGAGCCGACCGAACCGACCGAAGAAGAGCTCAAGGCGTGCTGCGAGAATCGCATGGACGGCATGGATCCCGATGAATGCATGACGCAGTATGTCGGCTCGTACCAGTGTCCGAAGGACGATCCCGTGATCAGCTATTACGGCATGCCGGAGCCGTCGAAAGAGGAGCTCAAGGCGTGCTGCGAGAACCGTATGGACGGCATGGATCCCGATGCGTGCATGGCGCAGTATAAGGAGACGTATGCGTGCCCGGAAGATGAGCCGATCTATGCGGATTACGGCATGCCGATGCCTTCGGATAAAGATATCGAGGCCTGCTGTGGCGAGCTCAGCGATGATGCATACGA
>JAFZFY010000206.1 GCA_017555665.1 Pseudomonadota bacterium
GCTTGACTTGCTGATCGCCAAGCGACACGCCGTCATCAACCGGAAATACAAAAAATGACTGTGATTTCAACCATTGATCCGGCTCAAAAGTGAGCGTCGCCTTTGAGCCTGCTAGTGATATGGACGTATCATTCGCTACTTTCATATGCTTGCTGTTCGAACTCGTTGCGGTCACAACCACATCTTTAGTCGGCTTTGACCCCAGAACGACCTTCACTTCCTTATACTTGGCAGATCCTTCCTTCAGAATCGAGCCCCCGATGACCTCCGCGCCCAGCCCCGGCACATCTTCATCGATCAATTTCACTTTTACGGTCTTGTCCCACTTATGATATTTCTTATCTTCCGACGTCGCTTTCTCAGTAATTGCAATCCATTTATTGCCTGTCGATTTCTGATCCCACACCGCGATATAGAAAATAAGCTTGGGCGTGCTATAATCCTGCGGCGTAAATGTGAGTTCACTTATAGAAAACATGACATGTTTGTCTTTGTCATCGGCGTCAGTATTGTTTGCAGACAAGGCAAACTTCACATCCGCAGTAGGCTCCGTGGCCAGACTCAAAGCCATTGTGCCAAAATTCGTTCCGCCGATATTGCGCTCATAAATTGTCTTCGCATCGAGCGCAAATCCCAAGATATCGGCTGTATCGTCATCTTCATTTTTGCCTGTAATCGTCAGTTTTTTGCCATTAAAAGATGTTTCAGGATTCGCATCTTCAGAAGATGCCGTCAAAGTGATATGGCATGTCGCATCGCCATCATCTATTTTATCGTCAACACCGATAATCGTGACAGATTTATAATCGCCATCCCCCTTATCAAAAACAAGTTCTGTAGAATCCGTATGCGGATCATTTTCAGCCACGAGTATGCCGCATTCATTGGGTTTGTCCGTATCCACCTTGACCATTGTCTTTTCCGTCGGCGCCGGCGAAAGCTTTACCTGAAGCGTCGCCCTCGTGCCCTCTTCTTTGACCACAAAACTGCTGATATCCGTTAAAATATTGGTCGCATCGTTATCGAGATTGACCAGTCCGACAGAAGCCTCGGGCATATCTTTAAACGGCCCCTCGCATCCATCCCCCGGACGAATGATCACATGATAGGCATGTGCTGGATCATTCAAATGATCGCCATCGTCCACCCCAGTTATCTCTATGGATTTTTTGACCATATAATCTTCAGACGTAAATACGAGCTTATCCTTATTGAGCGTTGCATAAGGTTCCGAAGATCCGTCATCATTCACCAATGAAAGATCTAAAGTACAATCGCTCCCTGGATTTGCAGCAAGCCCGGTATAAAGCTTCACAGTTGCACCATCCTCGCTCGTATATAAATTCTCCGACACCTCCACTTCGATCTTGGCCTCATCCATCTCTTTGACAACCAGGTTTACAGTTGTATTCAGCTCATGAAACGCCGGATCCCCAGACGTAGATGAGACCTCTACCACGACATCTTTATCTGGCTCAATGAGATGTTTATTCCATCCATTTTGATTATCATGTTTACACGTAATCACTGCGCCTGTTTCCCAGTTTTCTCGATTAATCTCGACGCCCATCCCTTTTGATGGCCCATCACAGGTCACCCCATTATTGTCTGCAGATAATGCAGATAATGGGTACGCATGAATTTGTACCGGTTCAACCGGTGCCATGCTCAGTGTCACCACTAGCTTCACCTCATTGGTGCCCCCTTCCTCGATCACGAGATTGCCGTCTTCCGACTGAACAAACAACTCGCCACGTTCACGAACGCAACCTTCCTGCGAGCAATACTCTCCTGGTCCACAGATTGTCCCCTTGCAGTTGCATTCCTGCTTCGCTTCATCGCAGGTATAGCCATCCTTGACAGCGTTGCAATCATCCGCACAGCCCACAGGTCCTGACACGGAAGACTTCACACATCCTGTCTCCGTGCATTCTTCACCGTCGCCACACAACGCACCATGGCAATTGCATTCCTGCTTTGCCTCATCGCAGGTATAGCCATTCAGAACCGTGCCACAATCCACTGCGCAGTCTTTTTCCTTTGTCTTGTTCTCTTTGCCCGAATCATCCGAATCACATCCGAGCATGCCCAACATCGAAAGCGCTGCTACCCACGAAACCAAAACCACGCGTTTATTTGCCATGATACAATCTCCTCGAAGAATCGACATTCCAGACACAAGAAGATTTTTTAGCATCTCTTGGCCAGACTTGCAAATTGTCTCTATGTCCTTGCAATCGACATCAAGATTCTAGCTACCGGCAACATGCCAACCGATAGCCTGTAACTGTTCAGCCGAGGTAAGTCTCGTAATCGCCAACAATTCCGTATTTTAGCATCCGTTCATCAAGCCACACCAGGCTCCCCGCATAAATCCAGAACCTAGTTTCTGCTCACTACTGCCTACTGCCTATTGCCTGCTGCTTGCTCGCAAAAGTCTAAATTCTTCAGCAAACTCCAAGGGCTGAATAGTTACCCATAACCTACACATCTATGATTAACACACAGAAAGAATCAGCGTCTTCGAACAGATTCCGTCTTTATTTCACGAGCGCGTCAAAAAAGCCGCTGCTCGGAATCGGAAAAATCATATTCGTTTTCGGGTCTTCGGGATCGTACAGCACACATATCTCCGTATTCAGAGAGAGATAAGGGATGCTTTGTTCGCGCAGGATCATCGTGCCCGTTTTCAGCGAGCCGCCGACATCAAACGTATAGTCGATGCGCACCCTTGAAAGCGAAGAGTGCCACGTATGCTCGATATGATGGCAATCCTCGCTAAACCCGGTCACCCGGGTAAGCATATTGACATTTCCACGCGCGGCAAGCCCAATCTGATATAATCTGGAGCAATACTTATAAGATTTTATATGTTTTCGATAAGAAGAGATGAGCCACCAGGGCACAAACCCAAGCCCGATCGGAGCAACGGCGACAGCGACCATCCATGCGATAAAATTGGCATCATCGATATAGTAGCCCATCGCGACATAGCAGATCGCAGAACAAAGCGCGAGAACAATCAAAGCACAGAGCACACGCCAGATCACAGCCCAGCGCATGCCTGCAACATGCAGCGGACGCGGCACCTCCGGAAGCGAGGCGATCACTTCATCCGGTGTTTCCAGCCCAGGTTTGTAGAATGTCTCGACAATCCGCATCTATAGATCCCTGTGCATTTCATCAAGATACGACATGCTTTTCTGAATATCCCCAAGATTCCGCCAGGCCTGCGCGCGCAGCAACATAAAATACATTTTTGTATTCGCCACGCCCTGGGATTCATAAACTTTTTCAGCCTCATCGATCATGCTCAAGAGGCTATCATTTTTTTCTAGCTGAAAATAAAGCATGAGCCGCCCCCAATAGGCAGCAGGCATCGGCTGTTTTGCTTGACACGCCGTATCAAAAGCTCTTGCAGCCGTATCATAATCGGACCGATAGAATGCCTCCCAGCCTGTCGCGAGTGCTTCGATATCGGCAAAACGCTTTTCATCTACAGGGAAATCAGGGAACTGCCGTCCTTTAGAAAGTTTTTGCCGAATGTAAGCCCATCCAGTGCGATCCAGATTCGGCAACGGTTGACCGGCAGGCGGCTGAATCTCTACTTCTATTTCTTGAGCTATCCCTTTGACGATTTTTTGCTGTATCGTCACGAGTTCGGGTTCAGCAAATCCCGTCCGAATCAAGACATCATAATAGGCAAGCGCACCGCTGTTCTGACGTGTGTAATACGGCCCGTTGGCACGCAGCACCGAGTTGACCTGTTCGAGCACCGTCGTCTGTGAAGCGTCGCGTTCATAGGCATATCGTGCCTTTTTAGAAACAGCATCATGTTCGGCTTTGACTTTCTTATCTTTCAGCGCATCCTGATCGATTTCTTCATAAAACGAATAATACTGATCCGAAGCGGTAAAATCCTTTTTCATATTATATGCGCGCGCACAGTTGAGATATGCCATCGGAATAGATTCCGGCTGGAGCTGAATCGCACGTTTGAAGGCCGCGACCGAATCATCAAATTTTTTCTTATTATAAAATGCCTTGCCCTGCTCAAAATACTCCTGAGCGCTCTGCGCGTACACAGCCGCTGAAAACCCGAAGACCATGCAGAACACGCCGAACCAAATTCCCAGAATTGTGATGATATTTCTATGCATGATTGCCTCCACGTTTTGCCAAAAAGCCTTCACTCAACATCATAATCTTAGTCCTGTTCAACGTCCTGATCGTGACCGCGCTCAGAATGATCGCCCCCCTCGGCATCTTTGATTCCCCCATCCTCCATAGCTTCATCGATATCGCCGGAATCCTTGGCTTCATCGATATCAACGATATCACCGATTTCCTCGATATCCGCCGTGTCGCCTGTATCATGCCTTACAGCACGCATCCAAACAGGAATCTGCATGCCCACAGAAAGGGTCAGACCATGCCGAGGCCTGCTCTTATCAGCGATATCGAACTGCGCATCATAGGACAGCTTTGCAAACGACTCCTCGCTAAAGAAATATTTTAATCCCAAAGATAATCCGATCGAAAATGATGTCTTCAC